>PIVS01000421.1 GCA_003353855.1 Desulfobacteraceae bacterium | reverse complement strand
AAACTCATTGAAAAAAACACCACCATCCCCACCAAAAAGAGCCAGGTGTTTTCAACTGCCGCCGATAACCAGCCGGCTGTTTCCATCCATGTGCTCCAGGGTGAAAGAGAAATTGCAACCGGCAACAAAACCCTGGGACAATTTGAACTCAAAGAGATCCCGCCCGCACCCAGGGGAGTTCCCCAGATCGAAGTTTCCTTTGACATTGATGCCAATGGTATTGTCCATGTAGCGGCAAAGGACAAGGCAACCGGAAAGGAACAATCCATACAGATCACGGCTGCCAGCGGTCTTTCCGAGGAAGAAATCGACAGAATGGTCAAAGATGCTGAAATGCATGCAGATGAAGACAAAAAGAAAAGAGAACTGGTGGATACCAAAAATCAGGCCGAAGGACTTTGTGACCAGACTGAAAAAACACTCAAAGAGCACGGTGACAAGGTGGATGAGGAGACCAAAAAAGGTATAGAGGATGCTCTTGCAGCCTTGAAACTGGCCAAAGACTCAGAGGATGTGGAGGATATAAAAGCCAAGGTTGAAACCCTTTCCAAGGCCTCCCACAAGCTTGCCGAAGTCATGTACCAGCAGGCAGCCCAGGAAAATCCGGATTCAGCCGGTGCTGATGCTGGCGCCCAGGCCAATCCGGCCGATGATGATGATGTTGTGGATGCCGATTTTGAAGAGGTTAAAAAAGACAAATAGCCGTTCATAAAACCTGTTGAATATAATCCTGCCGTGGTCTATAGTTGCCCGGCAGGATTTTTTATATTTACAAGGCTTTGATACTCCCGGGATAATTACTGACATGATAATTACCGATATACTCGCACAAAACAACGAACGTTATGCAGAAAAAACTGCCATTGTCGAACGTATTCCTGCCCTGAACACCCAAAAGCAGATCACCTGGAACCAATTTTACAAGATCTCCTGCAGGTTTGCCAATTCCCTTAAAAAGAACGGTATCCAAAAAGGGGATAAGGTGGTCCAGCTCATGACCAACTCCATTGAGTGGCTCCCCGTGTATTTTGGTGTGCTGTACACCGGTGCATGGGCAGTTCCCTTAAACTTCAGGTTTGAATCCGACAAGCTCCTGCTCTGCACCCAAACGGCAGAAGCAAAGACATTTATTTTCGGAGAAGAGTTTATCCAGCGTATCGAAGCCGTAAAACCTGAATTGGACAAAGTTGTCAGCCTGTGGCTGTTTTCAGGATCGGCTGATGCCTGTCCCCAATGGGCCTGCCCGATCCAGGAATTTATCAGTGAAAATATAGGCGGTGAAAATCCAAACGGTGAAGAATCAATTGATAAAAAATCGTGGGATACCCCGCCCGAGGTGGACCTTGCCATGGAAGATGAGGCAGCCCTGTATTTCACCTCCGGCACCACAGGCACCCCAAAGGCAGTGCTCCTCACCCATAAAAATCTTTCCCATGCCTGCTATCTGGAAAATAATCACCATGGCCAGACCCATGAAGACATTTTTTTGTGTATCCCTCCCCTGTATCACACCGGGGCCAAGATGCACTGGATGGGCAGCTTTCTTGTGGGCGGAAAATGTGTCCTTCTCAATGGGGTCAAACCAAAATGGATCATAGAGGCAATATCGGATGAAGCCTGTACCATTGCCTGGCTGCTGGTGCCCTGGGCCCATGATATCCTCATTGCCATCGAGAACAAAGAGATTGATCTGTCTGACTACAAACTGACCCAATGGCGTCTCATGCATGCAGGTGCCCAGCCCGTCCCCCCCAGTCTCATCGAAAACTGGAAAAAATATTTCCCGGGCCAGGCCTATGATACCAACTACGGCCTCACCGAGTCCACGGGTCCCGGATGTGTCCATCTGGGAATGGAGAATGCAGACAGAACCGGTCCCATTGGATTGCCCGGCCAGGGCTGGGAAGCTAAGATTGTGGACAAGCAGGGAAATCATCTCTTTGCCAACGAATCAGGTGAACTCATAATACGGGGCCCCGGGGTTATGAAAGAATATTATAAAAACCCTGAAGCCACCAAAAAAACCATTCAAAACGGCTGGCTCCACACGGGGGACATTGCCAGATCCGACAAAGAGGGCTTTATCTGGCTGGTGGACCGGAAAAAGGATATGATCATCTATGGGGGGGAGAATATTTACCCCGTGGAAATTGAAAATTTTTTTCTCAACCATGATAAAATAAAAGATATTGCCGTCATCGGCGTCCCAGACGAACGGCTGGGTGAGATTCCCGCCGCCATCATCAGTGTTAAACCCGGAAATATGATGGGTGAAAAAGAGATCATGGATTTCCAGGCTGCCCTGCCCCGGTACAAGCAATTGAAACAGATATTTTTCGGTGATGTACCCCGAAACCCCACCGGAAAAATTGAAAAACCAAAACTGAGAAGAATGTATGCAGCAGACAAACGGAAAGATATTAATAAACTGCTCAAATAAAAAGGTCAAATAACAGGACCAAATCAAAGGATCACCGCCCATGAAATCCACTATAATCCATTCCTTTTGCATCCTTATTTTATGCCTGCTGTTCTCTGCTGCCTTTTTTGCCTCCCCCCTGGGAGCGGCCCAAGATACTCTTGGGGATAAAACATTGGCTGCCATTGAAAAAAAATATACCGGCAAGGGATTCCAGGCTGATTTTAACCAGATTTCAAAGCTATCCGCCCTTGAAATCACTGAGACGGCCTCGGGTAAAGTCTGGTTCAACCATCCGGGAAAAATGAAATGGTTGTATTTAACCCCCCAGCACCATGAAATAACCACCAATGGTCATACCCTGTGGATCTATCGCCCCGACCAGGATCAGGTCATGAGGGGGGATGCCAAAAAATTTTTCAAAGCCGGGGCTGGCGGGGCTTTTTTATCTGATATCGGGCTGATGAGGAAAAACTTCACCATAGAGCGAAAAGAGACAGATGACACCCACATATCCTTTCTCTTGACGGCCAAACAAGAAAATCCGGATATGGTCTCAATCCTTATCCGGGTATCCCGTGCCACCCATGAGATTCAGCAGGTGACAACCCGGAATACCTATGGAGACACCACCCTGTTTGAATTCACCAATATTCAATTTAAAAAAATTGATGCATCTGTATTTGAGTTCAAGAGCCCAGAGGGATCCAGTATTATTGAAATGGACTAACTTTAAAAAGGCCCTCATACAATGAAAGACCAGCCGATAAATCAGATAAAAACTAATAAAATAGAAACGAAGATAAGAGATATAGCCAAAGAAAAAAATGCCATTATCCTGGCCCATAATTATCAGCCCGCTGGGATTCAGGAAATTGCTGATCTTTGTGGAGATTCTCTGGAACTGAGCATTCTGGCATCCAAAACCCAGGCCGATATCATCCTGTTCTGCGGGGTTCATTTTATGGCGGAAACCGCCTATATTCTTTCCCCGGATAAAACCGTTCTCCTGCCCAATCCCGATGCCGGATGCCCCATGGCCGATATGGTGGACCCCGATGCCCTTGGGGCAAAGAAAAAAAGTTTAGGCAATATTCCGGTTATTACCTATGTTAATTCTTCTGCTGCGGTTAAGGCGGTATCCGATATTTGCTGCACCTCGGCCAATGTCATCAAGGTTGCCAATTCCATTGAGGCAGACAAAATCCTAATGACACCGGACAAAAACCTTGCCCAATATGCCGCAGCCAACACCAACAAAAAAATTCATCTATGGGAGGGATACTGCCCCTTTCACAACAATTTAACAGCCCGGGATGTAACCCTGGCAAAAGCCGCCCATCCAAAGGCTCTTTTCATCGCCCATCCCGAATGTCCGCCTGAAGTTTTGGAACTTGCAGACAGTATTCAGTCCACCTCGGGCATGATCAAGTTTGCAGGAGAATCAGACAAAAATGAGTTTATTCTGGGAACCGAAACCGGGCTGATCTATCCCATTTCCAAGGCCCATCCTGACAAAAAATTCTATCCGGCCTCTGATAAGATGTATTGTGTTGACATGAAAAAAATCACCCTTGAACATGTGCTGGACAGCCTTGAAAATCTGACAGGAGAAATCAAGGTGCCAGAGGATATCAGGGTTGCAGCCCTTGGCTCGGTACAAAAGATGATTGATATAAATTAGAGAAAAATTTGGTCAAAAACAAAAAGGAGCTGGAAAAAATCAGCTCCTTTTTATTTTTAAATGTATCCGGCACAGGGTAACCACGGCTTGAACCTGCTAGCTTATATCTCATCCTAAATGGCGTCAAAGGCCTCATCGGGAATATCTGCATTGGTATAAAATTTCTGGATATCATCACAATCATCCAGGGCATCCATGAAACGGATCACCTGTTCTGCTTCCTTGCCTTCCACCGCCGTCATATTCTGGGGCAGCATGGTAATCTCGGCCATCTGGTATTTTATCT
>PIVS01000420.1 GCA_003353855.1 Desulfobacteraceae bacterium | reverse complement strand
TATTTGAGCTGCTCGCCCACGGGATGACAATATCCCAGGTAATGTTGATGCTCAATCAGGCTGTTGAAAACCTTTTCCTGGTCTGTCTTTTTAACCTGTCGTATTTCCAGGGGTCTTATTATGCCTTTGCCGTCGCATTGGAAGGGTTCATGGAAATGCGCATCAGCCTATTTGTCCGCCTGCTGACCTTCGGCTGTGCTGTGGCCCTGCTCTGGCCTGCCCCGTGGTGGGTACACCTGGCAGGACTCCTGGCCCTTACCGGAATTTTTGTTTTGAATTGGCGTGAGTCCCGCAGGATCCCTGGACCTATACAGGCACAGAATCTGAATAAAATATAGGTCCTGACTTGACATGTGAAAAAGTTATGGATATTCTGAAGCCATGTACATAGTCTTGTTGTATCTAATGCCATAATTCAATTCTCAATTGGAAAACACTGCTTCTGTTTTCATGTGATCTTGCAGCAAGTGAACACATCACATCAATAAATTGCTCAAAAAGGATTCAACGGCCCTGTCTTACCCGATGCACTTGATGCCGTATCGGTCCTAAAAGGGTCTTAAAGTTTATCGGTTGTCCAATAAGTAGCACCAATTCATATGAAAGGAGGGTTTACCATGGCGGTTAAACTGAATCACTATTGGTCTGTTATTCCTGGAATGGAAAAGGAGTATGAAAATTTTTTACTCAAAAAATTTATACCCGGTGTAAACGATATGGGTCTGCAGACCGTTGCGGTGTGGTCTGTACTCATCGGGGCATACAGTGAAATCGTGTTTGAGAACGCAAGCGGTGATTTGGAAATAATTGAAAAGGCTCTTACCAACAAAAAATACAAATCTTTAAAGCGGGAGCTCTTTCATTTTGTAAATGGATATAAGACAAAAGTGCTTGTCAATACGGGCAGAATCGATTCCTATTCAATGGATATCCATAAAGACACCATTAAATTCAATCAGATGTGGGATATCAAAAGCCACAAAAAAGAAGAATATGATGCCTTTGTCAGGGAAGAGTATTACCCTCTCCTCAATGAACTGGGCGTCCTGGTTGCCCGGGAATGGGACATTCTCATTGGTGACGGACCCGGTATCATCTGCGAAGGGCGGGTATCGGATATCAACAACCTCATCATCAATCTGCAAAGCAATAGATTCCAGAGGGCAAAGCGGGAATTAAAACAGGTTACTGAAAAGTATCGCAGCCGCATTCTTATATTTCATGTCCACAAATTAAAAGGATACAAATCGGAAAGCTATCATCTGGTGCACTAGACCTATTGTACGATTAGACCGGCTTAATCTTAAATATCATTGATATGACAGGGAGGGCTGTACAATTGACTGCCACAGGCAAAAAAAAAGCGATTAAGAATAATAGCCCATTCAATGGCAGATCAAATAAAAGCCGGGGCCCCTCCCCCTTTTTTTTGACCTTTGGTATCATGATGAGTTTCTGGGTGCTTTTTTCGGGCAAATTTGACGTTTTTCACCTTTTGCTGGGCATGGGCGCATCTTTCATGGTCTCGGCAACAAGCCACCGGCTGCTCTTCCCCAGGGGACTTTCTCAGGGTCTTTTTAAATGCTGGATACGGTTTTTGGCCTATCTGCCCTGGCTTTTTAATCAAATTTTTCAGGCAAATTTGCACCTGCTCTACCTGGCCTTTCATCCCAGAATGATGGATAAAATCAATCCAAAAGTGGTTCAATTTAACAGCAAATTAAAAACCGACATTTCCCGTACCACCCTTGCCAATTCCATTACCCTTACACCCGGGACCATTACCATCTATGCAGGGGTGCTGGGAACCTTTGCCGTGCATTGTATAGATGACAGATCCAAAAAAGGACTGCCGGGTTGTATGGAAGAGAAAATTCTTGGGGTTTTTAACGAATCATGAATGATGTTTTCCTATATACCGGCATTTATCTGGGAGTTTTGATGCTGCTGCCCACCTATCGTTCCCTTGTGGGCCCAACAGTCCTGGATCGTCTTGTGGGGGTCAATGCCATTGGCAGTAAGACCATTGTGATGTTGATACTCATCGGCCTGATATACGAGCGGGTGGACATGTTTGTGGATATTGCCCTGGCCTATGCCATGCTCAATTTCATCGCAGTGCTGGCAGCATCCCGGTATTTCCAGAAACAAAAAGGATTGTATGATGAAACCTCAAAAGAATAAACCAGACAAAACAGGGGCAGGCCTGTGATGACGATTATCATCTTTCTTCTTATCATTTGCGGCCTTGTTTTTTTGACAGGCGGCTCCCTGGGCATCCTCCGGTTCCCCGATTTTTATTCCCGGCTGCATCCGGCAGGCAAGCTGGACACCGGCGGTCTTGTCATCATCCTGCTGGCATTTGCGCTTCACACCATTTTGCCCCTGACCCTGACCGCCCTTATCACTTCCCTAAAGATCCTGCTTATTGTTGTATTTGTTTTTATCACCAGCCCCACAGCCATACATTCCATCGTAGATGCCGGGGTAAGGGCAGGCCTTGTGCCATGGGAAAAAAAGGAGGGGTATCGCAAATGATCTGGCAGATTGAACTGATTGTATTGGTTTTGGTCCTCCTTTTTGCCGGTGGTGCCCTGGCCGTCAAAGATTTGCTGGGAACAGCCATTTTATTCGGTGCCTATAGTTTTCTGCTTTGCCTTTTATGGGCTATCATGGGGGCGGTGGATGTGGCATTTACCGAGGCATCGGTGGGGGCCGGCATCAGCACGGTTCTCTTTGTCGCAGCTGTCCTTCGGACCACAAGGAGGACCAATTGAAAGTCACAGGCCTGATTTTATTTATCCTGCTGGGCGGTCTCCTTTTTTACGGTGCCCTTGACTTCCCCGGCTGGGGGGATCCGGCATCCCCTGCATCCAGCCGGGTGTCTGTCTATTATATTGAGCAGTCCATGGCGCAAACCTCTGTTCCCAATATGGTGACCGCTGTTCTGGCGGATTATAGGGGATATGATACCATGTTTGAAACCATTGTCATTTTTACCGCCGGTATTGGTTGTCTCTTTTTGTTGCGGTCTTTTAAGCCGGTTGCACCGGAATCAAGACTCTACCGTCATATTCCCACGGGCATTACCCTGAGGATTGAAAAAGGAGGGAAACTTCCCAGGGACTCGGATATATTCGAGCAAATTGATTCGGTGTGGGTACCCCATGACCTGGTGATCAGGACCACCTGCCGGCTGGTCATTCCCTTTATCCAGCTCTTTGCATTCTATGTCATTGCCCATGGTCACCACAGTCCCGGCGGCGGATTCCAGGGGGGGGTCATCCTCGGGGCCTCAATGGTGCTTTTTGCAATCGGCTTCGACCTTAGGTCCGCCATCCAGCAGATGGGGGAAAAATTCTTGGCATTTCTCTCTGCCCTGGGGGTTTTTATCTATGCCGGCATTGGTGGTCTATCTTTGTTCTTTAAGGCCAATTACCTGGATTACAGCACCTTGGCTCCTGTTCTGGGTACAGACCCGGTTTCTGCAAGATCCCATGGCATCCTCATTGTGGAAATAGGGGTGGGCATGGCGGTAATGGCTGTCATGATCATGCTGTACTATACCCTGTCTTCCGCCGGTAAACATGACGAGGGGCTCTGACCATGACGGATCTTATTCCCTTCATTATTCAGAGGATGAATTATTTTGTCTTTATCCTGCTCATGCTCATGGGGATGTATGGGGTTTTTTATAAAAAAAATTATATGAAAAAGATCATTGGCCTGAATATCCTGCAGACGGCCATTATTCTCTTTTTTGTATCCATTGGCGCCAAACAGGATGCCACCCTGCCCATTCTTCGCCATGGGGGAGTTCGGGGAGTGGTAAATCCCGGGGACTATATTAATCCCCTGCCCCATGTCCTCATGCTCACCGCCATTGTTGTTGCCGTTGCCACCCTGGGGGTTGCCCTGGCAATGGTCATAAAGATTTATAAGGATTTTTCAAGTATGGAAGAGGAGGAAATCCTTTTGCAATTGGCCCGAAAGCCGGCGCCTGACAATAAAAAAAGCAAATGCCAATGAATTAGGGGGTGGCTATGATTGATGTCCAGGACCTAAAGGGGTTTATCATGCTGGGGTATCTATCCGATGAGATGCTGGAACGCCTTATCCCCATCACAGAGATCCTTGTGTTTGATAAAAGTGAAAAGGTTTTCAGCCAGGGGGGTAAAGCAGACCGCCTTTTTCTGGTAAAAAGCGGCAAGGTGATCCTGGAACAGCGGATAAGTGATACCCTGACCGTTTTCATGGGTGCCATCAAACCGGGGTTTTCATTTGGCTGGTCTGCCATGCTGGACAGGGAACGCTATTCCAGCGATGCCATTTCCGACCAGCCCTCCACCCTTTATTCATTCAGGGCCTTTGAAATCAAACAATTAATGGA
>PIVS01000973.1 GCA_003353855.1 Desulfobacteraceae bacterium | reverse complement strand
TATTCAAAGAGCTTGAATTTAAAAACCTGGCCGCGGAATTTGCCCAGAAAGCCGACAAATCAAAAAAAATCTATAAATTAATCACCCTTCCCCAGGAATTGGAAAAACTTGCAAAAGTTCTTGAGAACAAAGAGGTGTTTGCCATTGACACCGAAACCACCTCCAAACATCCCATGGAAGCAGATCTGGTGGGTATTTCCTTTTCCTATATGGACGACACAGGATTTTACATTCCCATTGCCCATACCCATCCCAGCGAGGTTGAACAACCGGCAAAAGAAGAGATTCTCCGTATTTTCAAGCCTATCCTGGAAAACCCGGATATTAAAAAAGTCGGCCAGAACATTAAATATGATTATATTGTTCTGGCAAAATACGGCATAAAGTTAGCGGGTATTGTCTTTGACACCATGATTGCCTCCCACCTGCTCAACCCGGCCACCCGGGGCCACAGCCTTGACAGTATTGCCATGAATCTTTTCGGATACAAAACCATTTCCTATGAGGAAATCGCAGGAAAAGGAAAAAACCAGATCGGGTTTGAAGAGACCCCCATAGAGCAAGCTGTTAATTATGCAGCAGAAGATGCGGATATTACCTTCATGGCCTATGGAGAATTCAAAAAACAGCTCCAGGAAAAAGAGCTGTTATCCCTCATGGAAACCATTGAAGTACCGCTGATTTCAATACTGGCCAACATGGAAATGGCAGGAATCAAAGTGGATGCCAAGGTCCTGAACCATTTGTCCTCCTCCTTTGAAACTGAGATGAAACTTCTGGAAACTCAGATCTATGATCTTGCCGGGGAAAAATTTAATATCAATTCTTCCCAGCAGCTGGGAGTGATTCTCTTTGAGAAACTCAATCTGAAAACCAGTAAAAAAACAAAAAAGAAAACCGGATATTCCACGGACGTGGAAGTGCTGACCAAGCTTGCAAAAACCCATGAACTGCCGGAAAAACTGCTCCGATACAGAACCCTGGGCAAGCTGAAATCCACCTATGTGGAGTCTCTAATCCAATTAATTAACCAAGATACAGGCCGCATACATACCTCCTTTAACCAGACCATAACTGT
>PIVS01000972.1 GCA_003353855.1 Desulfobacteraceae bacterium | reverse complement strand
AAAAAAGGGGCCAAGGGACTAATGCAGATCATGCCGGATAATTACAAGGCCCTGTCAGTATCAGACCCCTTTGATCCGTCCCAGAATATCATGGGGGGGGCCCGGTATTTGAAACAGCTTTTAAGCCGGTATGATGACAAACTGCCCCTGGCCCTTGCCGCCTACAATGCAGGACCCACGGCAGTGGACAGATATGGCCGGATCCCGCCCTATGAAGAAACCAGAACCTATGTTCAAAAGGTCATGACCCTGTACAATCGTTACAAAAATATTTAAAAATCTTTTTGAATCTCTTTGATAAAATGGATCAGCCGTTTTCTCATGTCCGGCCGTTCCAGGGAAAAGGCCAGGTTGGCCATCTGAAATCCGGCCTTGTCTCCGCAATCAAACCGGGTGCCCTCAAATTTATATCCAAAGATGGGCTGCTCTTTGAGCAGGGCTTTCATGGCATCGGTGAGCTGAATTTCCCCGCCGGCACCCTTTTCCTTTTTGCCCAGGTGTTTAAAAATAGAGGGTGTAAGTATATACCGTCCAATGATGGCAAGATTGGAAGGCGCTTCTTCCGGCAATGGTTTTTCAATCATATCATCAATCTGGAAAATATTGTTTTCCAATCGCGAGGCATCTAGAATACCGTATTTGTTGGTCTGGTCTTTTTCCACTTCCATGACCGCTGCAAAGGAGGCCCGGAATCGGTCAAATTTTTTTACCATTTCAGCCAATACAGGCTTGTCGGTTTGAATCAGGTCGTCTGCCAGGAGGACGGCAAATGGTTCATCTCCCACAATATCCCTGGCACACCAGATGGCATGGCCCAGTCCAAGGGGTTCATTCTGACGGGTATAAACAATGGTTCCTGTTTTGGGCACAAGTTCCTGGATTTGCTTGAGCAAATCCTTTTTGCCTTTGTTTTGAAGGGTTAATTCGACTTCAAAGCATCGATCAAAATGGTCTTCCAAGGCTTTTTTACCCCTGCCGGTCACAAAAATAATCTGTTCAATCCCGGCATCAAAGGCTTCTTCCACGGCATATTGAATAAGTGGTTTGTCAACCACGGGGAGCATCTCCTTGGCCATGG
>PIVS01000039.1 GCA_003353855.1 Desulfobacteraceae bacterium | reverse complement strand
TGATGGTAAAGGGGTCGTGATGCACGAGCAGGATCTCAGGGAACCAACTCGTAAAGCCGCTCAAAAACGCAAGCATCAGATGGAAACCCGATTATCCAAAGGAGAAAAGAAAAATGCCAGGCGCATGGCTACAGTGGCAGCTGTTTATACGATTGATACTTTTCTGCGTAGGCCTCAAGATCTGGTTTCAGAAGATGACAGTAGGCCCCACAAAGAAAAAAGTCCTCGTCCCGAGCAGAAGCGTGTCTGGGCAAGTCTTGAAAAGTCAGCCGAACAGGTTATTGAATCAGCTTTTTCCGAGGCTTCCCATCGTGATCCCAAACAGGAAAAACAGTGGGTTGCACTTGTGGACGGAGAGAATAATCAACTGCGGATTTTAGTGCGTATGGATATAACTGGAGCCAAATGGAGAATGACTAGCGCTGAAGCCGTACTACGCCTGCGTGCACTAGGTAGTAGCAACGATTTTGACGAGTACTGGGACTTCCATGAAGCCTGTGAATATAAGCGTAATCATCAGAAATGTTATGCCAACGGTAAAGTCCAGTCCACAACGCTTCAACATCTTTTTACCAGACGCTGTCACTTAAAAATCATCAAGTAAGATCAACGGAAGGGAGAAATTCGATGAGTATTAGATTTTTTAGAGGGCGTTGCAAAAGAGCCGCACCCATGCTCAAAAGCATTATTATTGCGGAAGAAATTATTTTAACCAAGCTATTGACAATAATTCAAGAAGGTATAAATTTATATGCAAATACAGGGCCTTACACCAATTGGAATATGGGATCCAGTAGATATAGCTCCAGCATTCTCTACAGAAGATCTCATTGCAATAACAAAAAATTTCAGAGAACCTGTACATATCCTGCAGGATATTGAAAGCGGATATATGGGGGTGGGGATTTCCGGTGAGATTACACCTATTCCGGAATTGATCAATAATGGCCTTTACCTGTTAGGAACCCTCCCGGCTGTCTATCCAGAGTGGCTTGGTGATCGCTCTTTCCTGGAAGTTCATTCCCTTCGTTTCCCTTATGTTGCCGGCGCCATGTTTCGCGGAATTGCCTCTGAGAGCATGGTAATCGCCATGGCCAAAGCAGGAATGATAGGTTTTTTTGGTGCTGCCGGACTACCACTGGAAAGAGTCGAACAGGCCCTGGACCATATTCAGACAGAGCTTGGTGAATCAGGACTTTCATGGGGAAGCAACCTGATACACTCACCCCAGGAGCCTGAACTTGAAGAATCTATTGTCGATCTTTACCTGAATCGCGGTGTTTACCGCGTTTCTGCTGCGGCTTTTATGTCAATGACACCTAGTATTGTCCGTTATTGTGCAACGGGCCTTCAAAGAGATTCAGCAGGACAAATTTACAGAAGAAACCACGTATTTGCAAAACTCTCACGACCGGAAGTTGCAAAAATGTTTATGACGCCTGCACCACAGGATATATTAAATCATCTTGTCTCACAAAATCAGCTTACTCAAGATGAAGCCGAACTGGCGGCCAATATTCCAGTTGCAGAAGATATTACAGTTGAAGCTGATTCCGGAGGGCACACCGACAACAGACCCCTGCCAGCCCTTTTTCCAACAATCCTGTCTCTTCGGGATAAAATAACAGCACACTACGGATATGCCCGACCAATAAGAGTTGGTGCAGCTGGTGGTCTTGGAACACCTTCTGCTGTGGCATCTGCCTTTGCAATGGGAGCAGCATATGTCCTTACAGGATCTATCAACCAGTCTGCGGTTGAATCAGGACTTGCACCATCCGGCAGAAAACTTCTTGCAGCGGCGGGAGTAGCCGATGTTACCATGGCTCCTGCAGCTGATATGTTTGAACTTGGTGTTAAAGTTCAAGTTCTTAAACGTGGAACCATGTTTTGTAACAGAGCATCCCAGCTGTATCAAATTTATTCTGATAACAGCTCTATTGATTCCATACCGGCAGATACAAGAAAAAGGCTTGAAAAAGATGTTTTCCATGCACCACTTGAAGAAATATGGAAAGACACATATTCTTTTTTTAAACAAAGAAACCCAAACGAAATTATAAAAGCTGAAAAAGACCCCAAATATTTAATGGCACTTGTTTTTCGTTGGTATCTTGGCAATTCTGCAAGATGGGCTATTGAAGGAGACACTTCCCATCTTGTCGATTTTCAGATTTGCTGCGGTCCATCCATGGGTGCTTTTAATGCCTGGGTCAAGGGCACTTTTCTAGAGAATCCTGAGAACAGAACTGTTACCAGTATCGCTCTTAATCTTTTAGAAGGTGCCGCAGTTGTTACAAGAGCCCAGCAATTAAGGACATATGGCGTCCCTGTACCCGCTGAAGCGTTTGATTATAGACCAAAACCCATTTCCTTAGAATTTGAGTAATCGTAATTAAGGAGAATTTTATGTCAGTAAAAAGCAAAAAAACAAAAAAGACTGATACCGCAAAAAAGATGAATGAAAAAAACATGGACAAACAATTACGATCAATTCCAATTGCGGTTGTTGGAATCAGTTCTTTTTTTCCCGGTTCTTCTGATCTAAGAGGTTTCTGGCATGACATTGTTGATGGGAATGATCAAATAACTGAAGTTCCCCCCAGCCATTTTTTAATTGAAGATTTCTATGATCCTGACCCTTTTGCACCGGATAAAACCTATTGTAAGACCGGAGCGTTCTTAAAACCTGTTGAATTCGATCCGATGGAATATGGATTACCACCAAAAAACATCGAAACTACTGATACATCTCAGCTTCTTGCGCTGATAGCAGCAAAACAGGTTCTTGACGATGCCACTCAGGGTCAATTTAGCAACATGGATCGTAGTAAAGTCAGTGTTATATTAGGTGTAGCTGCTGGCCTTGAACTCCTTGGTGAAATGGCGTGTCGATTAGGACGGCCTCAATGGGTAAAAGCGCTCAGGGAAGAAGGCATTCCTGAAGAAGAAGTAATTAGAATCTGTGATCGTATTGCAAACGAATATGTCCCCTGGAAAGAAAGTACATTTCCAGGGCTTTTAGGGAATGTGGTCGCCGGACGTATCGCAAATCATTTTGATTTAGGCGGAACAAATTGTACCAGTGATGCGGCATGCGCAAGCTCCTTCTCTGCAATGTCCATGGCATTGAATGAATTATATTTAGGTCAGTCCGACCTTGTAATAACCGGCGGTGTTGATACAAATAATGATCCTTTGCTTTATGTAAGTTTCAGTAAAACACCTGCCCTATCACGCACAGGAGATTGCCGCCCTTTCGCAGACAACGCAGATGGCATGGTCCTTGGCGAGGGCATTGGCATGGTTGCCCTCAAAAGACTGGAAGATGCCGAACGTGATGGAGACAAAATATATGCAGTAATTAAAGGCATGGGTACATCTTCTGATGGTTCCGGCACCAGTGTATATGCCCCGGTGGCAGAAGGTCAGACAAAAGCATTAAGACGTGCATATGAGGCAGCAGGTTACACACCTGACACTGTTGAACTAATGGAAGCACATGGCACAGGAACTGCCGCTGGTGATGTGGCTGAATTCAAAGGGCTTAAAACTGTTTTTGAAGAAAATGACCGTGGGGACAGACAGTGGTGCGCATTAGGATCAATAAAATCTCAGATCGGACATACTAAAAGTACTGCTGCTGCTGCCGGTTTAATCAAATCAGTTATGGCCTTACACCATAAAATACTTCCCCCAACGATTAAGGTGGACAGACCGGACCCAAAACTTGAAATTGAAAAAAGCCCCTTTTATCTCAATACCAAAGCGAGACCCTGGATACGGGGTAACCATCATCCCAGAAGAGCGTCTGTAAGTTCATTTGGTTTTGGCGGGACCAACTATCATGTGACCCTTGAAGAATATAAAGGAACGGAAAATCATGCATACAGAATTAGAACGGTTCCAACTGAACTTATTGTACTGTCTGCTGAAAACGCCAGTTCTCTTGAGTCCTTATGCAGAAAAACTGCGGAGGATCTAAATACTGAAGGAATGATTACATATTTAGCAAGGACAACTCAGGAGAATTATGATAATTCTCAGCCTGCCCGAATATCTTTGATTGCATCTGACGAAACGGATCTTGAAAAAAAACTTATTGTTGCTGCAGATATAATATCAAAAAAACCGGATACAGAATTTAATCTTCCTGACGGCACTGGTTACAATCCGGATTCAAAAAAGACTGGTAAACTCGCGTTTCTTTTTCCTGGTCAGGGTAGCCAATATGTCAATATGGGTGCTGATCTTGCCATGCAGTTTAATAATGTACAGGAGATATGGGACCTGACAGCCCTAATTCCAAGAGACGACACAGAACTTGAAAAATTCTTATCAAACAAATCCGGCACAACGGACAGCAGTGAAGCCGACCATAGTGACCATAACACACCCGTTAGTAGTGTTAACTTCCCCATACCTGTTTTTTCTAAAGAGGATATAAAAAAACAGAGTCATACGCTTATGCAAACCCAATGGTCTCAACCGGCTATTCTTACTACAAGCCTGACAATGTCATATATCCTTAAAAGTATCGGAATTGAACCTGAAGAGGTTGGCGGGCACAGTCTTGGAGAAATCACAGCTCTTTTTGACTCAGGTATACTTGATGTTTACAATCTCCTCAAAGTCTCTATGAAACGCGCCCTGCTAATGGCAGAGGCCGCAAAAAATTTAGGATCAATGACCGCTGTAATCAATCCACCTGACAAAAGTGAATTAAATGCGCTCTTAAAGGAATGGAACAGCGATGTCATAATTGCAAACTACAACAGTCCAAAACAACTGGTACTTTCCGGCCCAACGCCATCCATAGAAAAAGTTGAACCCCTGCTTGATGAAAAAAATATCAAATACAAAAGGCTTCATGTTCCGGTAGCTTTTCACTCTTCAATTATGAGTGAATCCTGTGAACCCTTTCTTCAATATATGCAAAGCATAAAATTCAATAAACCAGAAATACCGGTTTATTCATGCGTAACAGGAAAACCTCACAGTAATGATACGAAAACCATTCAGAAACATATTGCAGACCAACTGGACAACCCGGTACGTTTTATCCAGATGCTCGATTCCATGTATGAATCAGGTGTTCGAACGTTTGTTGAAGTCGGCCCTAGTAATATCCTGACCAAATTAGTTGGTCAGTGTCTTGAAGGAAAACCTCATGCTGCCATCAATTTAGATTCAAGGCATGAAAATGGTATCACGAGTCTATGGAAAGCATTAGGTCGCTTAGCTCTTTCAGGAATTTCCATTGATTTTTCATTATTATGGAAAGATTTTGCACCTGCAAATGACCCCAGGTTAAAGAAAAAGCCAAAATTTTCAGTGTCTCTTCTTGGCACAAACTATAACAATCCATATCCACCTGAAGGCGGTGCAAAGGCATTGCCCAAACCAAATCCACCGCGAAAAAAAGAAGTAGTGAAGGAAATTTCACACCCGATAAAAACAACTTCCTGGCAACAGGGAAAAATATCGACCCAGCAAAACATCAAAAAAGATATTGATATCGTTGCAAAACCAGCACACCCATTGCAACAGCTTCCTGCTGAAGATATCCAAAGAACCAATGCACCAATTCAAAAGCAACCAACGGCTACTATTAATTCTGCCAATCAAAATTCGTGGATTTCTGCATTTCAGAAAGTTCAACGACAGACAGCAGAAACCCATTCAGTATTTCAAAAAAACATGGCCGATACCCACATGGCTTTTTTAAAATCTGTTGAAGATTCTTCATCAATATTAAACACGATGATCAGCGGAAACATTCCAGAGAAATCAATTTCACATCAGCCGACTAAATCACCACAAGCCCAACCCTTTCCAAAAACACCAGTAGCTGCCCGGGAAATAAATCTCCCCCCATCAACACCGACTATTACTTCCCACACACCTCATGTTAAGAATATTGTAAAAGTTTCTGAACCGGTTCTACAAAAAGTTTTTTCACCAGCAACAGATAAACCAGTCGAAAATTTGCAAAATTTACATCCAGCTCCTCCCGTATTAAAACCCGCAGAACCTCAAAAGGCAGAAACAGCAGGTACTGTTGATTTTCAGGAAATGCTTCTTTCAGTTGTTTCAGATAAAACAGGCTATCCCAAAAATATTTTAAACCTGGACATGGGATTAGAGTCTGATTTAGGGATAGACTCAATAAAACGAGTCGAAATTTTTTCTGCCGTTAAAGATGAGAATCCATGGCTACCTGAAGTTGATGCCGGCCTGATGGCCGAAATTCAAACCCTTGATGATGTCCTTAATTACATTAATCCATCTCTTGAGGCAATTAATTCTGGCGGTAATGCATCCAGCTCAGTTTCTCAGGATACCAAAAGCACCTCACCAGCCGTAGAACAGCCTGACGATTCCAATAAACTTGGCAGATTCACTTTAAAAGAAGTGATAGCACCCTATTCAGGTTTTTCAACAAAAGGGCTATATTCTGCTGATCCGGTCATTATTACGGATGATGAGACAGGCGTAGCTCAAGAACTTGTAAAGATCCTAAAAGAAAATGGCATAAAAGCCGAAATCCATCAGGAAATTCCTGAAAATGCTGATACTGTCATTTTTCTTGGTGGCCTGAGAGAAACAGCAAATATACAGGATACAATTGATATTAACAAAGAAGCCTTTCTTGCAGCAAACAAAATAGCTGATAGATTAACTACATCCGGTGGAATTTTTATTACAGTACAGAACACAGGTGGAGATTTTGGTCTTTCAGGAAGATCCGGGAATAATATATGGCTTGGCGGCCTGTCCGGTCTTGTAAAAACCGCTGCTATTGAATGGCCGGATGCGTTTGTTAAAAGCATAGATATTGAACGTGGAAAACAATCAGCGAAAAAACTCGCAGACGCTATCTGTAAAGAGCTACTATCAGGTGGTCCGGAAATTGAAGTTGGGCTTCATGCTGATGGGACAAGAACACGCATGGAAAGTTGTTCTGAACCCGTTAAAAATTCTAATAATATAATTAACAACGACGATGTCATCGTAGCATCAGGAGGCGCTAAAGGTGTAACGGCAAGAACCCTTATTGAGTTAGCACGACATTCAAAACCTAAATTTGTTTTACTTGGAAGAACCCCTTTAACGGATGAACCGGCCTGTTGTTTAAACGCAAAAACAGATGGCGAAATTAAACGTTCACTTCTCGAAAACGCAAAAAGTGAAGGAAAAACTGTCATTCCTGCAGAACTTGGCAATATGACAAATCGTATTCTTTCTAATCGCGAAATTCTATCCACAATTAAAAATATTAAAAACGCCGGATCTGAGATAAAATATGTGACTGCTGATGTACAGAATGTTAACGACATTGAATCAACATTAAAATCGATTCGAAAAGAATGGGGCCCTATAACAGGTATTGTACATGGTGCTGGGGTTTTATTCGACAAACTGATAGCTGAAAAGACCACAGAGCAATTTGATCGTGTCTTTAATACAAAAGTAAAAGGCCTTCAAACACTCTTATCCGCGACAGCTGAAGATCCGTTAAATTTTATTTGCCTTTTTTCTTCAATAGCCGCCAGATGCGGTAATATGGGGCAGTGTGACTATGCCATGGCAAATGAAATACTAAATAAGGTTGCTGCATCTGAATCAATAAAACGCAAAGGAAAATGTGTCGTAAAATCAATTAACTGGGGACCCTGGGATGGCGGCATGGTTTCTCCTCTTCTAAAAGCACATTTCCAGGAAATGGGCATCCCCCTCATTCCTCTTGATAAAGGATCGAAAATATTTGTTGAAGAAATAACAGAAGCAAATCCGGAAAACATAGAAATCGTAATTGGTCCCACACCACCAAGTGGAGGGCTTTCCATGGGATCATCAAACAAAGAAATGGATTTCAGTGTTAAAATTAACAGCAACAATTATCCTTTTATCGACAGCCATCAGATAAAAGACCGGCCAGTTGTACCTGTTGCACTGGTTCTTGAATGGTTTTCCAGAGCTGCCCAGCTGTTTAACCCTGATATGACCTATGTTGCGTGTAAAGAGCTTAAAGTATTACGTGGCATTCAAATAAATGATTTTCACAATTTAGGGCAGACTATTTCTCTTTCATGCCGGCAGGTATCAAATGGTGATGGGTCAAAGCTGAACATTGAACTGCCGGATGCTAACGGTATTTCTCATTTTTCTGCTGTAATTGAAATGGCCGAAAATGATACGGTAATTTCAACACCACAGATTAAACCGGTGGAAGGATTAGAACCCTGGTCATGGACGATTTCAGACATATATGAAACAAAACTATTCCACGGTCCTGAATTTCAGGTCATCAAATCACTGGAAGGCATTTCTAACATGGCTGCAACCGTAATTCTTGACGGTGCAGACGGAATGTCATGGCCCGGTGGAGATTCGTTATGGAAAACAGATACGGCAGCACTTGACGGAGGCCTCCAGCTTGCCATATTGTGGGGTATTCACCGGATTGGAAAAAAATCACTGCCAACTAAAATTGGTGCATATTATAGTCATCATGAAGGGTTCATTAACGGACCTGTTCGGTGTGAGCTAAAAGGGACACATATTGGGACTGACAGGTCTGTTTCTGATATTCTCTTTTTTGATGTTAAAGGTAAATTAATGGCAGAACTTCGTGATGTTGAGATGCATATGCTGTCTGATACCGGGATAAACTATAGTTCTTTTCATTTGGCTTCATACTATTCTTGAATTTACTGAAGTTTACCTGGACGAATCATGTATCAATAAAAATCATTCAAATGATAAAACTTGGTATTTTGAGGAAGACGGCATTATTATAGGAAAACCAACTGGAAAAGGAGATCGTTTAATCATTCTAAATGCGATAACAAAAGATGGATGGGTTCCAAATTCAAAACTTGTTTTCAAAGCATCAAAAAAGACAGGCGATCACCATACAAATATGAATTGGGATAATTTTTTAAAATGGTTTCAAGAAAAACTACTTGAATTATGTTCCCGGTTTGCAGTAAAACCAGAATTTTTGATTGATAGAATTGCTCGCAAGGAGGGGCATTCTATTTTACGAACACCGCCGTACCACTCAGAACTGCAACCTATTGAAACCTTTTGGGCTGAAGACACCAGCAAATCTACTTAACCAGAATGAGGTCATATGAAATTGACTATAAATGAGGTATTACATGTCCTTTGAACCGATTGCTGTAATCGGGCAGTCATGTGTTTTACCTGGTGCATTAAACCCGCAGGAATTATGGGATCAGGTACTTAATAGTTCTAATCTGATAACTGCAGCACCTGAAAACTACTGGCGAACTGACCCGAAACATGTTATTGCAGAGTATACAGAAGATGCTCAGGATTTAACCTGGACTGATAAAGGTGGATATGTCCGCGGCTTCGAAGAGGTTTTTGATCCTGCCGGCTTTTTAATTCCTGCTGAATTAATTATGAAGTCAGACACTCTGGTCCAATGGCTTCTTTATGCAGCTCGTGAAGCATTGAATGATTCCGGCTATCTGGGATATAAAAAACTTCATGCAGGGATAATATTTGGTAATCTTTCTTATCCCACACATTCATTGTCAAAATATGCAGAAGCGGTCTGGCTTGAATCATTAAATGGCCGTTTTCCTGATTTAATCAACCAAAGTAAAAATAAATATGAAAAACCCCATCCATTAAACAGGTTTATGTCAGGACTTCCTGCAAACATTGTTGCAAATGCTCTTGATTTGAAGGCCAACTCTTTTGCCATTGATGCTGCCTGTGCATCATCCCTTTATGCTTTAAAACTTGCCTGTGATCAACTGCACGACAGAAAAGCTGATATAATGCTTGCCGGTGGCGTTAATCGGGCCGATGATCTTCTTATTCATATAGGTTTTTGCACCTTGCAGGCAATGAGCCAGACAGGTCAAACTCGTCCTTTTCACAAGGATGCTGATGGCCTTGTTCCTGCTGAAGGAGCTGGAATTGTTGTGCTTAAAAGGCTTGAAGATGCTGTAGCAGACGGTGATAAAATACAGTGTGTCATCAGAGGGATCGGTCTTTCCAATGATGGAAAAGGACACGGCCTTTTAGTACCTTCTGAAAAAGGCCAGATAAAAGCAATGGAAATGGCTTACAAAGTGTCCGGTATTTCACCCGCTGATATCTCTCTACTGGAATGTCATGCCACCGGTACACCTGTGGGCGACGAAGTTGAAATTCACAGCACCAAACACATTTTTGAAGGACTCACCGATATACCTATTGGAACAATTAAATCCAATATGGGCCATCCAATAACAGCTTCCGGAATCGCAGGTTTAATTAAGGTAACAGGTGCTATGAACGCCTGTATCAGACCTGAAACGTTAAATATCGATAAACCCATTGAAAAACTTATCGGTTCACCTTTCAGACTACTAAATGAATCAGAAGAATGGCCGTCTGATAAGCTTAAACGCGCCGCAATAAGTAACTTCGGATTTGGTGGGAATAATGCGCATCTTATTGTTGAAGAATGGGATAAAAAACCGTATAAAAAACAAACAAAAATCAGTCATGAAAAATCTGAAATTGCGATAATTAGTATTGGCGCAATGGTTTCTGACGGAAATGGCGTAGATGATTTTTCACGAACTTTATTTTCAGGTCAGCCAAGACTGACCGAACTTGATGATGGTACATTTGAAGGTATCGCAGGAGAATTCGAGTTGCCCCTTATGGGGCTCAGATTTTTCCCGGCGGCTTTAGACCAGACGCTTCCACAACAGCTTCTTATGTTAAAAGCAACACTTGAAGCAGTCGAAAATACTGATGAACTCCCGCATGAACGCACATCAACATTTATAGGAATGGGCTGTGACGGAGAAGTAACACGATCAAGTATATGCTGGAAAATGCCCCAGTTCCTTTGTGACTGGACTCAGACAAATGAACTCTCACAGGAAATGAAAACCTGGGTTTCCAAAGCAAAGGACCATGTAAATCCCCGCCGTAATGCCCCCGCAATTTTAGGGGCAATGCCTAACATAGTTGCAAATCGACTCTGTAGCCAATTTAATTTCATGGGTCCCAGCTTTACGGTTTCTTCTGAAGAACTTTCAGGGATTAAATGCCTTCAATTAGCAATAAGAGCACTTAGAAATAAAGACCTTGATGCTGCTGTTGTGGGAGCCGTTGATATCTCCTGCGAAACAGTTCATAAAGCAGCTGCCAGAGAAGTTTTGAATGAAAAAAGACAGATACCCGGAGATGCTGCCATCTGCCTTATACTTAAACGGTTGGAAGATGCAAAAAATGATGGTGATAAAATACTTGCTGTGTTCTCTGACGAGCCCTCTCCTGATACAAATTTAAAACTCGGACTTAGTGATAACAGCTTAAGCTTAACACCATTGTTCGGACATTCCCATGCAGCATCAGGACTTCTTCATGTCGCAGCTGCTGCACTTTCATGCCATTATCGTACACTGCCTGCAATAAAAAATCAGCAATCAGTACCATGGCTGATATCCAATCAGAGATCGGCGACGGTTTCGATAGATGCCTTAGGCGGAGATTATTCTTCGGTCTTTTTAAAAGAAGATACAAACTCTGTACCCGGACATCTTTTCTTTGAGGATATTCCCAGCATACATATATTCTCAGGAAATGATCGCAGTGAAATTTTAAATAATCTTCAATCCAACAATGAATCTGACTCAGGCCCGGCCCGACTGGTCATTGTTTCAAAAAACAATGACAATTTAACCAAACTTAAAGAAAAAGCATATTCCATTCTAACGAATGGAAATATCTCTGAAGATAACCAAATTGATGAAAATATCTACTTCTCAGAATCTCCGATGGAAGGAGAACTTGGATTTGTTTTTACCGGTTCTGCAGGCGTTTATTCCGGAATGGGTAGAGAACTTATTTCTGCATTTCCAGAACTAATTGATGAATTTACCCTCCGATTCGGATCAATGATTGATTCTTTTGACTGGATTTTCAATCTGAATGACAAAAAAGTTCTTTCTCCAGAAGATATGCTCTGGGGAAGCTCATTTCTCTCACAGATTCACGCCATTTTTACCCGTAATATCCTTGGACTCAAACCTCAGGCTGCCTTAGGTTTTTCTTCAGGCGAATCTAACTCCCTTTTTGCCATGGAGGCCTGGCGTGATATGGAACAGATGGCAATTGAATTCAATCAAATGGGTGTTTTTTCAAAAAAACTGGGAGGTGAATTCACAGTTATTCGTGATGCCTGGAAGAAAAATGATATTAAAGATTGTTCATGGTCAAACTGGGGAATACTTGCACCGGTTGAAGAAGTAAGTGCTGCTGTTGACTCTGAAGAGCTTGCTCATCTGATAATAATCAACACGCCTGAAAATGTTGTCATCGGTGGTTATCCTGAAGCTTGTGAAAAAGTAATAGAAAAAATCGGTAACAACAAAGCCTACCAGATCCCCTACCATATGGCTAATCACTGCCCTGAGGTTGAAGGATATTCTGAAGAATGGCTTAAACTTCATAACAGAAAAACATATTCTGTAAAAGACGTTCGTTTTTATACAGGATCAACATGCAGTTATTATAACCCAACTTCCAAGTCAGCATCTGAAGCGATTCTTGGAATGGCGATGCACACACTGAATTTTCCGAAAATGGTGGAAAATGCCTGGAATGATGGTGTGAGAATTTTTCTTGAACATGGCCCTCGTGACAATTGCACAAAGTGGATTAACCGTATTTTGGAAGGAAAAAATCATATAGCAATACCAATGGATAAGGTGGATAAATCACCTTCAATACAAGTATTCCATGTAGCTGCACAATTAATCGCAGCAGGTATTACTGTGAATTCCAACGATTTATATAAAAAACTTGTTTCAGTTAATCGTAAAAAAGAAAATGGAGAATCTGATAAATCTCTCATTTTTTCTTCAAGAACCTATCAGGTTCATCCAATTAACACAAGCCTGCCAGACCTTCCCGAACTACCCGTTACTACGAAAGCACTACCGAATGAAATTAAAATCGAATCACCCGTAAATCAGGATAAAAATGCCAACGTTAAAATAGTTCCTGAAAAAAATCCGAAAATTGAATCAAATATCGTTCAACAAAAGAATACCGATGATTGTTTTTCTGATGAGCATATACCAATAATGCCGACTGCTCCATGGCTGCCATCTGTTTTTGGAAAAACTGATGTTTCTATTTTAACGCGTTCTCATTTCACCGGTTCCACCAGGAACAATAGCGTGAATGTTGAACCTATAATTCCTGTGGAGGAAACGATGTACCGTCCCAAAAAACGTACTGCGTCTGTTTCGAATTTAAAGGCCAAACAAGAAATATCTACCGCAACTTCAGCACCAAAAACCGTTATTGATGAAATCACTGCATATCACGATATTGTCTCATCCATCCATCAGGACTTTTTGAATCAGCAGGCAGAGGTACATAAAAAAATGCTTGAATTCAAAATGAATTCATTGCAGGCCCTTAACAATACTTTTGGGCAGGAGATACCTGCTGAAATCACACAGATACCAAAACCCGCAGAAGTACCTCCACCGCAACAGACTTTAAAAACAGCTCAATCTATTTCAACCAAGGAAACAGTTAATAAAAAGACCATTCCTGTATTAGAACAAAAAAGCAAAATATCACCACCGAAAACAATACAAGATCCTACACCAAAAAAAATAAACACCGATACCAAATCAATTCAAAAACCACAGCCTGATATAAACAAGGCAGTTAAAAAAGAATCCGTTGATAAGGGAAATGCCATAGACCCCCAATTTGCCAATGCAAAATATATCGAGCCGACCGGCCCGTCTTATTCAAAAGAACATCTTGAAATCCTTGCGTCTGGTAAAATATCGGAAGTCTTTGGTCCCATGTTTAACATACAGGACGATTATGAAAGGCAGGTCAGACTTCCCGAATATCCGCTTCTTCTTGCAGACAGAATCACAGGCATTCAGGCAGAACCCGGTTCCATGAAAAAAGGAATTATATGGACTGAAACAGATGTACGGGCTGATGCCTGGTATATTAATGACATATATATGCCGGCCGGTGTCACGGTGGAATCCGGCCAGTGTGACTTGACGTTAGTTTCATACTTAGGTGCTGACTTTCAAAATAAAGGTGAAAGGGTTTATCGCCTGCTTGGCTGTGACCTGATATACTACGATGAACCACCTCGTGTCGGAGATACACTGTGCTATCAGATACATGTAGATGGTCACATAAATCTTGGCGAAACCAGAATTTTCTTTTTCAGATATGACTGCCGGATTAACGGTGAACTTCGTCTTTCGGTCAGAAATGCCCAGGCAGGCTTTTTTTCCGATGAAGAACTTTCCAAGTCCGGGGGTATCCTGTGGAAACCGGAAGAAGGAGAACATAAACCGGACGGCGAAGCCATACTCACTCCACCAGCAGTTGTTTGTACCAGAAACAAATTCTCAAAAGACCAGGTAAAAGCCTTTTCAGAAGGCAGAGTCTACGAATGTTTCGGACCTGATTTTGAAATTGCACAGACCCATTCCAAAACACCAAAAATCCAATCCGGAATGATGCAGCTTATTGATGAAGTTACAGCTTTTGACCCCAAAGGCGGCCCCTGGGGTCGGGGTTATCTGAAAGTTGAAAACAGAATACCATCAGATGCCTGGTATCTGACATGCCATTTTAAAAATGATCCATGTATGCCGGGAACCCTGATGAGTGATGCATGCCTTCAGAACCTTGCTTTTTATCTCACTGTCATGGGCTTCACTATTAAAAGAGATGGATGGCGTTTTGACCCGGTTCCCGGTGAAGTTATGAATATCAGGTGTCGCGGGCAGGTAACACCCGGAAGCGATCATCTGATTTATGAAACTTTTATAGAAGAAATTGAAATTGTTGACGGACTATACCCCACTGTTTATGCTGATATACTTGCCACCTGTGATGGACTTAAACTGCTTCATATCCGGCGAATGGGACTGAGGCTGGTTCCTGACTGGCCCCTTGACTGCTGGCCCCACCTTCTGGATGATTTTGACCAAAGCATACCTGTTTCAAGCAGTGACGGCATGAAATTTGACTACAAATCCATGCTCGCATGTGCCTTCGGCAAACCTTCAGAGGCTTTCGGAAAACTAGGAAAAGCATTTGATAATGGTCGTCATATATCACGGCTTCCAGGCCCCCCATACCATTTCATGTCAAGAACAACAATGCTTGACGCTGAAATGGGTGCAATGAAATCACCACAAACCATTGAAGTGGAATATGACGTACCTCCGGATGAATGGTATTTTGACCAAAACGGTAACAGAACCATGCCGTTCTGCGTATTAATGGAAGTGGCTCTTCAACCGTGCGGCTGGCTTGCTGTATTTGAAGGAGGACCCGCCACTTCCGACGACCCTCTGTTTTTCAGAAATTTAGATGGAAATGGCACAATTCATCAGGAAATTTTCCCGGACACAGGGACAATCAAGACCCGAACAACCCTTAAAAGCATTTCACGGATTTCAGGAGTAACGCTTGTCAGTTTCGACGTTGAATGTACTGTGGGCGACACCGTTGTTTATACAATGGACACTGGTTTTGGGTTTTTCCCGGATGAGGCACTTGCACAGCAAATCGGGCTGGGTGCCACAGAAGAAGAGGTAAAATGGCTTGATGAGCCTAACGATTTCCAGGTTGAATTAACTGACAGGCCGGATAAGTACTGCAATGAAGAACTACGACTTCCCGAGCCAATGCTTCTTATGATCGACAGAGTAACAGGATACTGGCCCCAGGGAGGATCAAAAGGGAACGGGCATATAAGGGCTGAAAAAACTGTTGATCTCAGCGAATGGTTTTTTAAAGCACATTTCTTTCATGACCCCGTTCAACCGGGATCACTTGGTGTTGAGGCAATGATTCAGCTCATTCAATTCTACATGATCCACGAGAATATGCATGAAGGAATGAAATATCCAAGATTTCTGCCCATTGCATTAAATGAAACAACAACTTGGAAATACAGAGGACAAATCTCACCCGATAAAAAACGTATCTCTGTTGAAGTTGATATTACTGAAAGAGGAAAAGACGAAAACGGAGCCTATGTTGTTGCAGAAGCATGGCTATGGGGTGATCAGCTTCGTATTTTCCATTTAAAAAATCTTAAAATTGCTATTGTTGACGGTTTGTCTTCTTCAAAAAAAAAAACTAAAAAAAAAGCTAAAATAGACTCAGGAGATCCCAAAGCCGTCACTGATTCTTTTTCTTCAATGGTAGCAACCAAAATTGCAGACAAAACAGGTGTTCACGCCTCAACAATTACCCTTTCAAAAGACAAAAGCAACGCGCACTCATCTGCCCTGCCATTTAATATTTTTCCTGTAAAGGAAACAGTTGATAAAAAAAAGAATCCTGATGTTGAAATCAGCGACCCCCATCTTGAATTTGAAACAATGTATGCATATGGCAGAAAAACTTTCAATCTTAGTCCTTGCTGTGAAAGACTCCTGGAGGGACTTTGCCAGCAGTTTACCAGTGGTCTGATTTTAGAAGATCCTGATGCATTCAATAAAGTAAAAGATAGAAGCCTTTTATATTTAGGCAATCATCAATCCCAGGTTGAATCCCTTCTTTTCCCAATGCTCATTCAGATTTTCACTGAACGTAGAATAAAAACCATTGCCAAATCTGAACACAAAAAACGTTGGATGGGACCATTAGACGAACTATTTTATTCTTATCCAGAGATGAATTATCCCCGAAACATTGTGTACTTCAAACAAAACGACAGAAACTCAATGTTTGATATTCTTGAAGACTTTAAAAAAAGAGTTTCTGAAGAAGGCATCTCTGTCTTTTTGCATGTTGAAGGTAAACGGAACCTTTCATGCCAGTCACCTGTCAAAGTATTGAGTTCTGTATTTATAGATCTTGCACAGGATGCCAATCTCCCCATCGTTCCTGTTCGTTTCGCAGGAGGGCTTCCGGTTGACAAATTAAAAGCTCCCCTTGATTTTTCCATTAACTATTGTAAACAGAATTACTATATTGGTAAACCGATTCTTCCTTCAGATTTGCAATCAATACCATATGCTGAACGCAGAAAATATGTTATAAAAGCCCTGAACGATATCGGTCCTTCAATTGAAAAGGAAAATCCCAATCCCCCTGACCCTGACTTTCAAAACAATGTGACAGAATGGATGAAAGAAAAAAATGTTACAGAAGTTCAGGCTGTCCTTTTTAAAGTTATGGAGCAAGTAACAAAGGATTCTGATGACGATGTGATGGAGATAATTAGTAAAGGATATGGTAAAAAAGTAACTTTCAGTAAAAATGAAAAAGGGAAATGGCTTCAGGCATTATCAAATTATCTGTTCGACAGTTAACGGATATTTTTTACGACGCCATCAATTTTAGTGATTCTGAGCTTGTAGAATAGGTATTACTCCTCCAGAATTCCCGGAATCAAACCCTTCGTCGTTTTTTCAAGAACTGCTATACTGAAATCGTCAAAATAGCAGGTTTCAGCAGAACCATTGATTCCATAGGTTATCAGTGATACCTCAGTAAGCTTGGTGTCGTCTAAAGTAGTGCTGCCTGTAAGATAATAATCTGAATCAGCATAATAATCTGAAGTATAAAAACTCGACAATAGTCCCAGATACGCGCCATCACCATCTAAAGGCCACTTTATTGTATCGCGGGAAAGACCTTTTCGATAATTATCTTTGTCGCATCCATGCTCTGAATAAATATTTCCATTGCATTTTTCACTACCAGCAACAGTATGATCCTCAGTGAATGTAAATCTTGCTCTTATCGTGTTAATATGATCATCCTCAATTCCATCGCAATCAAGATCCGGTGAAGCTTCTACCACTTCTACAAGAAGTGTAACCCATTCCCTGCGGGTAAGACTTTCCGTATACGTTTTCAAAGGTTGTACATCATATTCACTGTAAAATTCTGTTTTATTTTTTTCAAAGGAAGTTGTTGCAACTCTTGCCGGCGTTGAATCCACCTTTAAAGCATTATTGCCATCCCCATCGGGAGAAAAGACTGAATGAGCCCCCACAAGGGATGAAACCTTATCTAATGTATCAAATTTCTCCTCATACACATTTTTAACATAAGAATTTACCATTTTAAGAGGCATGTTATACTTCAATTTCCTTGAAGTTAAATAAATGCCTGAACCGGTCATACCTTTTGAATGTATCTGTGCATATTTCCCTATGATAACGCTATCACCGGCAGAAACTATTTCATACTTCTATTAACAAAAAGCATCTTCCAGTACCTTACAGAGAGATGGATGTCGGGGAGGCGTGTGAGCTTTTCAAGCGTACTTGCTCGACTCCCCGACTCCGCTCCCGGAGGGGAAAAAAATTCGCATTTCAAATGATGAGATATCCTCACATAAGGGTGAAGCTCCTCTGTTTCAAGAACCATCTGGTTTTCCAGTGGTAGTATAATCTTTGAGCAGTCTGCAACAAAGCAGCTGCAAAACAGGAGGAGCTCCACTATGAAAAAAAGAAGCATTTATCAGAGTCGAAGTCAAGAACTATATGCAATTTTTGAAAATGCAGGCAATAATTCAAAAATAATGTGCATACCAATGGATTATGCTAAAAAGCACCATGTGGTAATGTTCTGCAACGGCTATGGAGATATTATACGAAAGCCATTTCCGATAAAAAATTTCCCTGAAGGTGTTGATTATCTTGTTGACCAGGTAAAACGATCCTGCGCTCATCGGAGCATTAAACTGCAGCATGTATTCTTTGGTGGTGAAGATATCAGCTCTTATTCTGAAAATTTTGTTCATACCTTACGTTCCATGGGATGGATTGTCGCCAGTGTAAATGCCCATGAGGTAAAAAAACAGCGTGAGAATCTACAGGCAAGTACGGATCGTTTGGACTTGATGGGAATTGCTACCATGCTGCTTAACCGAAGAGCTAATACAAACCCGGCCCAATCCGGCATTTATCGGA
>PIVS01000971.1 GCA_003353855.1 Desulfobacteraceae bacterium | reverse complement strand
AATCTTTTGTTTCTGGGTAAAATTTGCTTTGCTCATAACACATTCTCCTTTTTAAAATTTCAGAAAAAGTGTTACCTGATTTTGTTTGATTCTGTTTAATTTCTTACTATCACATACAAGTATGATGTTATCTTCCATGGCCGGTTTATATAGCACAACGATATTCGGAACGTACGCAAAAAATACTACATTAATGAAAAAATTATGCCGGAATTTTTCTCCACATGGGAGCTGCCTGGGTGTGAAAAGGGTCACCGTTCCAGATCAACATTTGAAGTTCATGGGCATCCAAGCCTTTATAAACGCCTTGACCCTTTGTCGGCCACCAGTTAAACCGGCCTGTAGACAGTCGTTTCTGGCAGAGCCAAAACCCCTGACCATCATAGCTAATGATTTTCATAGAGGCCTTGCTGCGATTGAGAAATACGAACAGACAGCCTGTAAAAGGATCTGCTTTTAAGACAGTTCGGCATAAGGCAGCCATCCCATCGATACCCTTTCTAAAATCAACGGGCTCAACAGCTAAAAGAATCTTCATGTGAGGAGTGATCTGAATCATGCCTGTTGCCTCCAGAATGATTTGCAGATTTCAAGGATGCTTGGATCTGTATCGCCCCGCAGGCACATCCTCATCTTTGCTCCGGTCGTGTTTTCCATTTCTATTACGCATTCTGAGACAGGTAGTGATGAATCCAGTTCAAGCGCTATAAAAGAAGGAGTCGCCTCATGTTTTACTTTAATGGCCCTTGGAAATTGCTGCTGCACATATTTTTTAAAGGCAGTCTGGTTCAGGTGCAAAGTTTTGGAGATCCTATGCAGACTATGATCTCCGATTTCAAAGACTTCTGCGGCTGCTTGCCATAATGAAGCAGGAATACGTTCTCTGCCCGCTTTTGTTTTACGCCAGATTTTAAATTACTGCTTGACCTCTTCCAATGCTGAAGCTGATGTGCTTGGTGGTGCTGAACTCATCGTGTCCTTTCGGCAAGCCTGCTTGAAAATCCTTTCATGGGCCTAATATTATCTATTCCGAAACAATTTGAAAGAATCTATGGCTTTGTGCACAGCGGGACTGTGATAATTTAAGAATG
>PIVS01000419.1 GCA_003353855.1 Desulfobacteraceae bacterium | reverse complement strand
GCCAGGGAGGGACTCGAGGGAACCTACGGGGTGAATCTGGGTCAGTGCATCCAGGAGAATATTAATACAGGTCTCTATGGGGATGATCAACGGAACCGGTGTGCCTTGATGGCTGCCGCTGGCAGTGATGCCCGCATGAGCGGGTGCCCTTTCCCGGTTATGACCACCTCGGGCTCAGGAAACCAGGGAATGGCCGCTTCCCTCCCCATTATCCAGTATTGCCTGGACAAGGGTTTAGAAGAGGACAAATTAATTAGAAGCCTTTTTATTTCCCACCTGTCAACGGTGCATATAAAAACCAAAATAGGCCGGCTTTCTGCCTTTTGCGGGGTTATCTGTGCCTCTGCAGCTGTCAGCGGTGCCCTGGCATATCTCATGGGAGGCGATTATAAGGTGATCGGATCATCCATAACCAATACCCTGGGCAATATATCAGGTGTCATCTGCGACGGGGCCAAGGCCTCCTGTGCCATGAAAATTGCCACCGGGGTTTATTCGGCATTTGACGCAGTGTCTTTGTCCATTAACAGCAAATCTTTGGATTTTGGGGACGGTATTATTGGGGAAAATGTGGAGGCCACCATTGAGAATATCGGAGAATTGGCTCAGTCCGGGATGCAGCAGACAGATGAGGTGATTCTGGAAATCATGACCCAAAAGAAAAAATAATTAGGATAAATTTTCAGAAACTTTTTGCGAGAACATCAAGATTCGTTGCATTTGTAAGAATTTCAGCAACCGTCATAATCCCGTATTGGGGATAGGATAAAACCCATGTGCGATGAAAAATAGGTGTGCCGTCATCTATTTCCAAATGTTTTGCCATTTCAGTATTACAAATCCACGGCCGAATAGTTTCAATTATCTTAACTTGCCGGGTCTCTATTTGGGCGATAATATTTTCAAACATATCTTCAGTATCAAAAAAACCTTCACCAAAATTTTCTATAACTTGGTTGGGGAGATAGCTGTCTACAACCCTTTTAAAGTGGGGCCTATCTATTAAAGATATCAAGGCGCTAATTTTAAAAATATTCCCCTCTTTGTATACATTTTTTTGATCTTTAAAGATTTTTTCAATACGCAAAGGCGGGGCACCATAGCCGCTGTTAAGGATTTTGCGTTTATAAGTGGGCATGGCATTTACAAAAGTTTGTTTTTCTATGGCCAGCATATCAACATTTTCCCGAACCATGATCCCTGTACCTCTTTTTTTTATTATCAGCAGGTTCTTCTCAAGCAGAGCAAGGGCCTTTCGAATGGTTGCATGGGATACTTTAAATATCCTGTTCAGTTCATTTATGGTGGGAATACGGGTTCCAGGTTCAATCTCCCCAAGTAAAATATTGTTACGGATCATGAGATAAAATTGAAAATAGAGGGGGATATTTCCTTCCTTGAAAGTTTCCTTGATTTTTTCAAACCGCGCTGTTGGATTCATGCCGCAGCATATTATTCCTTTTGATAAATAAAAGCAATCTATTAATATGAATAATCTTTACTCCATGTCCCTTTGATTTTTTTCATTTTGAAATAAATAAATTGACAAACCAAAAATATATTAATACGATATGACGTCAATTAGTCACAATATTGAATTTATTGATGATAGTTGTTAAAGATTGTTAATCTTTTAACCAGTATGGAGAGGTGTATTATGAAAAGAAGTATTTGTATTCTACTAATTTTTTGTTTTTTTATATTGCCTTTTGCTGTGGCAGCCGATGAAAATGAGCCGCCTACAAATCGATTCCTGGCAGCATCACCGTGGGCCATGAGTCACAGGAATTCATATTGTCAGGCATCTTCACCCTATCCCGACGGCAATAGAGCGCTTTGGGCAAGTGCCCCGACAAAGGTGGTTAAAATAGATCCCAATGGCAAGCATTGGGAGTATGTTGATAAATTTGACAAGGGCACAATCACCCTTGATTCCCTGGCCACCCTAAGTACAGAGGACGGACTTACCGGTGCTTACACGCTTTTAGATAAGGATAATATTTTCTAGGTACCGGAACATAGCAAGATTTCAGCCTATGGTGATTCTGTTGACGGGGATGTCTATTCATCCATTGAGCTTAAACGCGAGTATAAAATTCCCGATGAATATCTAAGGGATTCATCGGAAAAAATTGTCGGCCTTACCATGACATATGACGGCTTCATTGTATTTGTAACCGACCAAGGACTTCTTTGTGCCATAAGTCGGGATTTTAAGGATGCCCACTATTTTTCCTTTGAGGCAGGGGAAGAAATTTCAAACTCCATTGCCTGCGACGAAGATGGTGGCATCTATGTTGTTACAAGCAAAAAAGTATACAGGGTACAGTGGAGCGGCAGTTCACTTTCCATTGATGAGGCCCACGGCGGATGGTCAGCAGATTATGAGACCGGTGAAGCGGGTACAGGCCTTCGTCTGGGTGATGGATCCGGTTCAACGCCGACTCTCATGGGAACGGGGGACCAGGATAAATTTGTTGTTATCACAGATGGACTCGACCTGATGAATATAGTTCTCCTTTGGCGGGGTGAGATCCCTTCAGACTGGGAACAAATTTACGGTACAAAAGACAGGCGGATCGCCGCACAGGTTCCGGTCACTTTTGGTGATCCCGATGCAGTGAACTCCCTGTCCGAACAATCCGTATGCGTTCGCGGATATGGCGCTTTTGTTGTAAATAACCAACTTAAAACATCATTTTCAAATGGTTTCATGAATTTATTTGTCTCTGGAATATCTTTCGATGCGCCCTATGGAGCGGAAAAATTTGAATGGGATCCTGTCTCAAGAACTTTGAATACGGTATGGGTAAACACATCTGTCAGTTGCCCCAACGGTATACCGGCCATGAGTGCAGAGACAAATTTGATATATTATGTGGGGCAGGAACCTCTCGGCGGCTGGGCCTTTGAAGCCCTGGACTGGAAAACCGGTAAAAAGGTGTTTAGTTTCAGATACGGTACCGGAATTCTCTTTAACAGTGCCTATTCAGGAGTGGTTATTGACAGGGACTCATCTTTGTATATCGGTGGGTTTGGCGGTCCGTTGAGAATGTCTAAGCGATGAAAGGTGAAATATTAACTGGTTTTTCCAATAACAATCTGTAAATGGTTAAAATCCGTCTCTGCAAAGAGGGGGGTTTTAACCAAAATTTTTATTATTTCACGCTGGCCGATTTTTTGGGCTTTGTTTTTGAAAGAAACAAAAGAAGAAATAATTATTAAGAGGATTCGTGCTTGCCCTTGCAGGAGGGTTCCGGTTCTGCTTTGGCCATTTTTAAAAGCCGTTCCACGGTGATGTTGTCAAGGCAGTCAAACATGGCATTGGAGGCCTCTATCCAGACCCACCGGGACAGGCAGTCCCCGGCCCTGTTACATACCCCGCATGAATTTCTCTGATTTTCAGCACAATCGGTGATATGGACCTTTCCTTCCAGGGTGCGGACAATCATACCGATGGTGATTTCTCCGGGAGGCTTGGCCAGCATGTGTCCGCCGGAAGCCCCCCGCTGGCTTTTAATCAGGCCGGCATTTTTCAGCTTGACTGTCAATTGTTCCAGGTATTTTAAGGATATATTTTGGCGCTTGGACACATCTCTTAAGGAGACAGGCTTTTTAGAGCCGTAAACCCCCAGATCAAGAATAAGCCTTGTGCCATAGCGGCTTTTAGTGGTCAGCCTCATATTGGTTATAACCCTTTATTTATAGCAAAGGAGGCAACCGATTCCACCGACTTGCCTCCTATAACTTTTTATACAATAGAAAATTTATAGAATATAGTTGGCTTTAGTCTTCTTCCTGGGGTTTGAGATGATCTGGAACCAACAGCATACTGATGATCAAAGGCTTTAAAAAGGACCATCGAATCCCGATTTCAAATTCTTCCTCAAGGTCACGGATGGCATCCCAGCAATTGTGGCAGGGTGCAATTACCAGTTTTGCACCGGTGGCAATGATCTGATCTCTTTTGACCACAAGCCCGGCATTCCTTTGTTTTCTAAAGTACCCAATCCCGTTAAATCCGCCTCCGCCTCCGCAGCAAAAGTTATGCTGCCTGTTGGGGGTCATGTCTATGAAATAGCCCGGCTCCACAATATAGGAAATGATTTCTCTGGCTGTGTCCCTTAGTCCGTGATTTCTGACATAGTTACAAGAGTCCTGCAAGGTGACCGGTTCTTTAATCCTTTTGTCCGGGTCAATTTTCAGTTTACCTTCTCTCAGGGCCTCTGCCAGCCATTCAATATAGTGAATGGATTCAACAGGGGGTCTGCCGGTTTTGATGCCGGCCCAATAGGGTCCTTCAACAACAGTGGCGCGATGGGCATGGCCGCATTCGGTCCCGATCATCCGCTTGGGTTTCAGGCGGTTCATGGCATCATAGACACTTTCCACCTGCATTTTACAGGCCGCCCAATCCCCGGCAAACATGGCCAGACTGGTCAGTTCCCACCCCTTTGT
>PIVS01000970.1 GCA_003353855.1 Desulfobacteraceae bacterium | reverse complement strand
AAACAGAACCCGTGTGTCCTGGTCTTCGATTAGCAGGGAAATCCCCGGCTCTGCCCTGAAATATCGGTCAATCAGGGTATTGTTGTCCACTAGAACAGTCAGTTCCATTGAAAATCTCCGTCAGGTATAGGCCGGTTCAGGCTACGGCCTTTGGGATTGGCTGGGATCCGGCATCCCTGACCATTATGGTATAGTCCGCATCTGTCACCGGTTCATGAACGGTTTTTGCTTCATAAAATCCCAACCGGTTGTAAAATCCGAAGTTTTTCGGGGTAAAGGTCTCAAGATATACGGCAGCCCCAATCCCATCTGTTTTTTCAAGAACCGGCAGGATAAGATCCGGGCCAAGTCCTTTCCCCTGGAGATCCGGAGATACCCCCAGAATGGATAAATACCAATAGGTTTCAGATACCACTTCTTTTGATTCTTCTGCCATGAAATCAACTATTTTGCAATAGGCATCAAGGCTTTCCATGCCCAGATGATCCTCTAAAAATTGTTTTTTTTTCTTGGATATTTGTCGGCCAAGGGCTGTATTAACCGGTTTTGACCAGAGGGAAGCCCCATGGTTCTCATTTTTTGGTATTCGTAATTCTCCGTGGGTGAGGGCCTCTTTCATGGAATAGTCCATGTATCTGAGCATTGCTTCCTTGGCGGCGGCTGCATCGGTGGAGCTATGTTTTTCCATGGTGATATAAAAGGGATCTTCTGTCAGTGCCTCATACAGGGCCAGGGCAATTTCTTTGTTTATGAAGGGGTAGGTCATGGATAGCGTTTTCCTGAATCAGTGATAAGGGTAATAAATGTCCAAAAAAGTTTTCATATCATTTTTTTATGGATTTTGCCAAGAACTTTGCACCATGCACCTTGCAGATTCCCGGGATGTATTTCAGGCACTAACAGGCCACAGGCGAAGATCAGAATGGGCCTGGTTTCTTCAGTTGATCGGCAAAGGGGGCCTGCTCCTATCCCCAAAGGCTGCCAGGATCTTTTGCTGCCATTTTTCTCCATAGCCGTCCGCCTCCGGGACATTGTTGTTTTTCCGGGTATGGGCAAAGTTTATGCGGACAAAATCCCGGAATCGCTTGGCGACTAT
>PIVS01000418.1 GCA_003353855.1 Desulfobacteraceae bacterium | reverse complement strand
TTGTGAGTTCGAATCCATCCATATTCGGCATTTCAAGATCCGTAAGAACCAGATCAATTTCGTCTACCCGTTCCTTTAGAAGTTCCCAGGCAATCAGTCCGTCTTCAGCTTCAAGGACCTTGAAGCCATCCTCTTCTATGAAGCCCTTGACCTGATTCCTGAAAAAAGCAGAATCTTCGGCAAAGAGAATTATCTTTTCTCCTTCTTCCGCCATCTCTGCTGCAACTTTTGCTTCCTGGACGAACCAATCCGGATTTAATGCTTTTACCATTTCAAAAATATCCACCAGCAATGTGGTATGTTCATTGATAATCATGGATCCGCTGATGGCTCTTTGCTTTAAGGTGGTTGGATCAATATCCAAGGACAGCTCCATGGCATCCACCGGCGGTGTAACCATGAGACCAAGTTCCCTGTCTTTTATCCTGAAGACAATAACTTCCTGCTGTTCTTTTTCAGGCAAGGGACTGAAATCAGCCACCTGGGACAGCTCATACAGGGGTAATGCCCCGCCCCTGTACTGAACCACTTTTCTTTCACCAATCTGTTCAATGGCAGAGGTTTGTATTCTTTCTATCCGCTCAACAAGATTAAGGGGGGCTGCAAAATGTTCTTTTTCACCATTTTTAAAGGTAAGCAGGGCAACCTTGTCCTTGGCAGCGGCCGCCTCGGCTTCTGCTGCCTTGGCCACCTGGCCGGCTTCAGATATGGTGGACAATTCTGCCATCTGGGCAAGATTTGAAATATCAAGGATCAGGGCAACCTTGCCGTCTCCCATAATGGTGGCACCGGCATAGGCAGTACATTTTTTCAGGTGGCGCCCCACTGGCTTGACAACAATCTCTTCGGAATCATGTAATTGATCTACAATCAGGCCGTATTTGAAGGCGCCGGCTGAAACGACGGCAATATTAATGGCACTGGACGCATGGTAACGCCTGTCCTTTTGCTCCCTTTCAACAAGGGCTTCATCTGGTTTGTCAGACAAAGCCTCTTCCTTGGTCAAGTGGTGTTTGGAGCGCCGATCCGCTGTGTTGTGTCTTCTGTCATTATAATCTTTTTTATCTTCAGGATCGGTATATTTTTTTTCAATACCGAGCATTTCAGACAGATTCAACAGGGGAAGCAATTCACCCCTTAATCGAACCACTGCTGCGTCGCCCACAGTTTCAATTTTTTCTTTTATCTGGGCTGCCGGAATCCTGAGTAACTCATTCAGGTTTACCTGGGGAAGGGCATATCTCTCATTTCCCACAGATGTGATCTGGCTTGGGATAATGGCAAGCGTCAATGGCAATTTGATCTGAATGGTTGTTCCATGTCCCGGTGTGGAATCCAGTTCGATAATTCCACCAAGGGTTTCGATATTGGTAACCACCACATCCATGCCCACGCCCCTGCCAGACACATCCGTCACCTCTTTGGCCGTTGAAAACCCTGGCAGAAAAATTAATTCCATCTTGTCTTTTTCTGACATTTCAGCCACCTGCTGTTCTGAAACCAGGCCTTTGTTAATGGCTGATGCGGCTATCTTTTCCGGGTACAGGCCTTTCCCGTCATCTGAAATGACAAGATTTACCTGGCCGGCATCGTGGAAGGCTTTTAATACGATTGTCCCAATGGGAGGCTTGCCCATCTGCTCTCTTTCCATGGGGGTTTCTATCCCATGGTCAACCGAGTTTCGCACCAGGTGGGTTAAGGGGTCGTTTATGGATTCCAGAATGGTTTTGTCAAGTTCAACATCCTTGCCTTCAATTTCAAGCTCAATTGTTTTGCCCAGCTGTTGGGAAAGGTCCCTTACCACCCGTGTGAATTTATTCAGAATATTGGCTATGGGCTGCATTCGGGTTCTCATGATCGCCTCCTGAAGTTCAGAGGTAATCATGTCAATTCGCTGGCCAGACACTTCGGTTGCTTTTATATTGGAAGAGCTGATTCCCTGGAGCAATTGGTTCCGGCTCAAGACAAGTTCCCCTGCAAGGTTCATGAGAGTATCAAGGAGCCCTACATTTACCCTCAGGGAAGTCTGGGGTTTTGCACTGATATGAAGGTCCTTCTCATCTTGTTTAGGTTTCCCAGCCTCCTTGTTGATTTCTTTGGACGCCACCACCGGGGGGGCTTGGGCAGCCATAACGCTTGAGCCCGCTGATTGACTGGAAATCGCTTGGTGTGCACTTGTTGCGGCTTCGGGTTGAATATGAGTTTCCGACTTTTCTCTGCTCGGCAGGGTCATTGGTCGGGGGTCTGCTTCAACGGCGGATGTTGACACAATCATCTGTTCGGTAATGGCGTGAATATATTGCTTTTTAATATCAAAAAGGGTCTCGGTCATATCATACTCAATGATGGAGGCAAAAAGGACTTGAAACGGTATTCTGCTTGGGCTGGCGGTGTCGGCAAGTGTGCCCACGGAGTCAAAGTCAATCCGGGAATCAACAATGGTTCCGGTTTTCTGGAGGCTGTTCAACACTTCAATGGGGTTTTTATCATTGCGTTGAATATCATGGATCAGGTCATACTCGACCAGAAAGAGGTTCTTTCCTTCGGCCTTGTATTTTTCAATTTCGTAAAGGGAAATGTGTTGAAAAATTCTTCCGTCTTGAAGGACAATATCAACCATTTCAGACACCATGGCCTGCTGTTCTTCAGGCAGGGACGATTTTGTTATATTCTCCAGGGCTGAAATATGATCAGATACATCTACCTCGTTACTGGTGTCAATATTTTTTAGAAGCTTTTCAAGCTCATCAAATCCTTTTAGGAGAACAGAGATCCTGGTTGAATTGGGTGTCAATTCATTGGTTCGAATCAGACCTAGTACATTTTCAAGGTGATGGGAAAGATCTTTAATGGTAGTAAGTCCCATGAACCCGGCCCCGCCTTTAACAGAGTGGGCTGCCCGGAAGACATTATTCACCAGATCCAGATCTATGTCTTTCCCGCCTTCCTCAATCGTTAAAAGATCACTTTCAATATCACCGAGATGATCCAATGATTCTTCAATATACATTTGTAGGGTTTCATCGTCTTCAAACATATTTAATCTCCCGAAAGGTTTATTCTGGAAATGGAAAAACTTTCCAATCCAGCGTAATTTACAGAAAAGTAAATAGAAAGTCAAACTAAGAATCGGCTAGAGGCTTTGGGAGTCAGATTTTACGTATGATATCATTGGGCTGGCAGGAATACCCCAATTCAATTATTGCCCTGGTGTTTGGCTGGGCATTTTCAATCCGGTTTTGATCTGGATCGGATAATTCAAATATAGCAGATTCAATCGGCGCTCTTTTCGGTGTGAGAATTTCAACCCGGTCGTTCCTGTTTATTTTGTTCCGAATTTCAACCAGGTGACGTTTCCCGTCTAAACAATCCAGAACCTTGCCGATAAAGCTATGAATTTTCCCCTGGTGGATGTTTTCATAATTCGGGGATTGTTCCTCTGAATTGCCAAAATAAAATCCCGTGGAATAGGCCCTGTGATATACCTGAAAAAGCTCATTTCGCCATTCTTCTTTGATGCTGTAGTTTTCCGGATCTGTCATATAAGCGTCTATGGCATTTCGATAGGTTTTCACCACCGATGCCAGGTAGTTGATGCCTTTCATCCTGCCTTCGATTTTTAATGAGGAAATACCTGCATTGATCAAAGCGGGTATATGGTCAATCATGCACAGGTCCCTTGAATTAAAAATGTATGAGCCCCTGGAATCTTCCATCAGCGGGTGAAACTCATTGGGCCGCAATTGTTCAACCACTGCATATTTCCATCGGCAAGGATGGCTGCAAAGTCCTCTATTGCTGTCTCTATTGCTTAAAACATTGCTTAGCAGACATCTGCCGGAGTAAGAAATACACATGGCCCCATGGATAAAGGTTTCAGTTTCTATCTCTGTGTTCCGGGTGACCTCGCCAATCTCATTTAAAGATAACTCCCTGGCCAAATTTACCCGCTTAACACCGAGTTTGTGCCAAAACAGCGCTGTATTAAAATTGGTTGTATTTGCCTGTGTGCTCAAATGAATATCAATCCGGGGAATGATTTCACGTGCCAGCATGATAATTCCGGGATCCGATATGATAATTGCGTCCGGTTGGATCAGGCTTACCTTTTCAAGAAAAGCGCGGATTTGCTGTTGCTCATGGTTTCTGGAATAAATATTACAGGCCAGATAGATTTTTACATTGGCATCATGTGCAGTGTGAACGGCTTCTTTCAACTCTGAATCTGTAAAATTTCCCGAAAAGTTTCTGAGGCTGAAATCTTTTCCGGCAAGATAAACCGCATCTGCCCCATAGTGAATGGCAATTTTAAGTTTTTCAAAATTTCCGGCCGGTGCAAGTAATTCCGGTTTGATTATTTTATTAGGCATGGGCTTATTGGGTTGTGGTGCCCCCGGCAAGAATCGAACTTGCGCACATGGATTAGGAATCCAATGCTCTATCCACTGAGCTACGGGGGCGT
>PIVS01000969.1 GCA_003353855.1 Desulfobacteraceae bacterium | reverse complement strand
TTCAAGTAAGCCGCTACGCGGCAGATTCCGTATCACCCCACCCTTGTCGATCTTCCAGACTCCCGTTTGTCTTCATGCATTTTAGCTGGCCAAAGAAGCTACTCACTGCATTCGTAGCTGGGGCTCCGCCCCGTCGTGGCTTTTCAAGGTATGGGATGGGCTGTAAATCTACTTCTCTGCCAGTGTGTCTTTTTGGTCAGACTCCCTTCGAAGGCATTTCACCTGTGGGATAATCAAGCCTCAATATTCCTGTAGTATAAATTTTAGTGCCTGACAACACTATCTAACAATATTTTCCTTCAATTTCACTACTTAATCATTTCTCTTTGAAAGCTGAGGTTACAAGACCTCTTTATCAATCCTCAATTCAAGGAGAGCATCATGAAAAACAACTACTGGTGGTACAAATCTCAATGGCATCAAAAAGCAGTCAAGGCCTTGCAAATTGCCGGGATGGGAAAGAGCACCCAGGACGCCTATGTCCGTGCCATACGGAAACTCACTGAATTCTTCGATAAAACTCCAGACAAAATCACAGAAGAAGAACTGGTTGAGTACTTCGTCCATCGCCAGGAGGTCACCGTATGGAGTCCTGCAACCATGCGTATCTGCCATGCCGGCATCAAATTCTTTTTTACCAATGTTCTGAAGCGAGAATGGCACACACTTAAACTTGCAAAGGCAAAGAGAGAAAAACGGCTCCCTGCCGTTCTTTCAAGAGAAGAGGTTAAAAAGTTCTTCTCACACGTTACAACCAATCATAATTGGGCCTACCTGAAGACTGTCTATGCATGTGGTCTCAGACTTCAGGAAGGACTTGCACTGCGGGTATCTGATATCGATGGTACCAGAAACCAGATCCATGTTCATGGTGGCAAAGGGGCAAAAGATCGTTATGTCCCTCTGCCACGGGCAACCTACCAGATGTTGAAAAAATACTGGCTAACCCATAGAAATGAGAATCTCGTTTTTCCTGCAGTCGGCAGAGGGAATAACAAAGGACCCATCTCAAAACATCCAATGTCTGTCGGTGGTGTCCAGGGTGCCTTTCGCAGAGCAAAGCTAGATGCAGGGATCAGGAAACGTGCCACCATTCA
>PIVS01000968.1 GCA_003353855.1 Desulfobacteraceae bacterium | reverse complement strand
GACTCCACCAGCCATCCGAATAGCATGTCCTCATATTCCTGATCTGTGGGTTCCCGGTTGACTTGATAGGTTTCACCCTTGTATTCGGTGGATGCCGTGACAAGATCCCCCTTTTTCAATGTTTCCGGCACAAAGGACCACTGGGCCACAATGCCGCCGTCCATGAGGCTTTTAAAATCAATCACCCGCTCACCGATATAGGACTGAAGCTTGTCAATGGCATTTATCCGGATCACCCGAAGATTCTTTCTGGCCCCCAGGATATCAAGGACCCCTTCTTCAAATTCCGGGGCCACCACCACTTCGGCATACTGGCTGGCAATAGCCTCTGCCGTGGCCTTGTCAATAGATTTGTTCAGGGCAATACAACCGCCGAAGGCTGCGATGCGGTCTGCCATATAGGCTTTGGCATATGCCTCTTCCAGGCTGTCTGCCCGGGCAGCGCCGCAGGGGTTGTTGTGCTTGACAATCACGGCACAGGGCGTATCGGTAAAATATCTAAGGATATTCAGGGAATTATCAGCATCGGTAAGATTGGTCTTGCCCGGATGCTTGCCCGACTGAAGCAGTTCAATGTCTGAGACCAGGTGTTTTCCCGGCATAATGGTCCGGGCATCCCCCAGGGTCAGGTTTCCGTTAACAAGCCGATACAAGGCTGCTTCTTGTCCCGGGTTTTCCCCGTATCGGAGCCCCTTGTTCACCCCGTCTATGACCCAGGATACCTTTTCATAAAAAAGGGTCTGGCGCGAATCCCCATCCACAAAAGAGACTTCCATCTGCGGGGTAAAATTATCATCCATGATGGTCTTGTACATTTGTTTCAGATCTTTGGGCATGGCTTATTCTCCTGATGTATAACACGCGTGTACTTGGGTAATGGTTTTTTGGGCCAGAAAATCGGCAATATTTCTATCGTAGACTGCTGTATGTTCAAATGCCTTTTTGGACAGTTCAAACCGGTCCTCCAAAGAAAGAGCTCCGTTTTGATCCTTCAGCTTGGCCAGGATACCGGGGTAGGATAAAGGATCCACCACCGATGCCACCCGGATAAAATTCTTGGCAGATGCCCGTATCATGGTGGGGCCGCCAATATCAAT
>PIVS01000417.1 GCA_003353855.1 Desulfobacteraceae bacterium | reverse complement strand
CATTGACTGGACTGGAAATAAAAGCTCATATCATTAAAAAATCCTATAAAACAGGAAGAAAATATTCCGACAACTTTAAAGAAACCATGAGAATTGTTTTTGATGATTACCTTGGTAAAAGGAACTACCGAACAATACCGGAAAAACCTAATTAGGGGTAGTTTATTTAAATTTAATTCCTTAGGGGTCCAATCTGAGGGTTTCTTTGCCATGATATATCTACATCGGGCCAATAGTTGTTTAGGGGTATCTCCGTTTTCAAGTACTTTAGGGATGTATTTCTCCCCCAGTTTTTTAGCCTCATCGACAGCTTCATTTTCTTTATCTAACTCTTGCCACCTGTGCTTGATCCTGACATGTTGTAATGCATCCATGGCCAACTTTACTACGTGGAACCTATCAGTTACTAAATTAGCGCTGGGAATACAGCTTTTAACAGCAGACTCCATATTTTTAGCCATATCAAGGGCTACCTCCTTTACTGCCCTTCTGGAAACTAATGGTAACTTTGCAAGCACATTAATGATATCTTTAGCCAGGGTCCCCTTAATAGAGGCCACCATTGTCCCTTGCTTTCCCCGGCCACTTTTATTGGCTACAAAAGTGTAGAGTTCCCCATGTGACAAGGATACCTCATCGATGCTCAGGTATTCCTCCATATTCTCAGGGAACAGAATGTAATCCTCTGCATGTGGCTTTTGTCCCCATTCATTGAAGCCGCTGCTATGCTTCTTGTAGTGATGTCTGAGTTTAGCCGGTTTTATGTGATAATCACTGGCAATATTACTTATCGTATCTTCTCGGGTATCTACCTGTACCTTTTAAAAAAACCGAAAGTTCCCTTGTTAATTTTGAACCCTCGGCTATAAATGAATAATCATTTGTAATTTCTTTCTTCGTTTCTTTGTGACGCCATCTACGCTTCTTTATAACTAAATATAAAGCCTTTCCCCTTATAGGGAAATCCTGGGTTCTGCACTCTGAAGAAAAGCCTTTTGACTCATAATGTTTAGACAAATACCCTGATGGTAAATTATTCTTCTCTTCCAAATGAATCTCAAGTATCATCTTTTTAGATACCAATTCACCGGGCTCTTGTACTGATGTGATCTCGAAATGTGTCAATAACTCCGCAGGTAAAATATAGCTGATTAATCCTATTTCCATCTTGTGGTTTTTTGGTGGCTAAGATACAACTCTCCCCATAAAATGAACCTGACCCGAAATGTGCTCAGGCGCCACGAATCAAATATCGAACCGTTTTTGGAGTGGAAAGATGCTTGGATTAGCAAAGGCTATGTGCAAGTGATGGGTCCTGATCCCTATTCCCCCTAAGAACAAAAACCATAAAGAAAACAAAAAAAACCTATGAAAATATCAGAAAAACACTTGGCTTATAGCTCTTGTAAATATCTTAAGATTTCTTGTCTTATCTTTTCTGGTTCATTTATCACACTTATGTGGTTTGTATCAAAAAGTATCAGTTCAGAATCTTTTATTAAACTGTGCATTGTATGTGCAACTTTTACAGGTTGATTAAGATCCTTATTTCCATGTATAATTAGCACTGGAACTTTAATCTCCTTCAAATCTTGTTTAAAATTATGTTTTCTTAATTCCAAAGATACATCCAATATTGTCTTAAACGAACTTAGCTTTAAGTCGTAGTATAATCTCTTTGGACTGAAATCATGTGTGCCCCTAAATAAAGAATAATCAATGTGTTCTTTGTTTTTTGAAAATTTATTCATAAAAAAGAGTAAAGATAATATCTTGTAAACAACAAAGCTTATGTTGAAAAGAAAATACAAATAAAAATCTCTGCAAACACCATATGTCGTACTGATAAGAATTAGACTATAAATTTTCTCTGGATGTTTTTTGTAAAAATACTGTGAAAACAAACCACCATACGAGTGACCAACTAGAATTATTTTTTTTAGTTTTAATTTGTTTAGTATTTTACTTAACTCCTGTGCTGCATATTCAAAAGAATATTTCGCTTTGTCTTTTGGTTTATCAGACAACCCGTGGCCTGGAAAATCAAAGTGAAGTGTGGAGTAACCTCTTTTCTCAAGAAAAGAACTAATCGGTCTCCATGCAGAACTACTTCCTGTTAGACCATGTAGAAAAATCAGACATTCTCCTTTTCCCTTTTTGTATTCATACCAGATTTTCGCATCTTCTGTTTTTTTAATCATTCTGACCTGACCCCTATTCCCTTTCATAATTCTCTCTTATTATTTAATTGCTATTATTATTTGCATAGACCTCACTGTTTATTCAGGTTGTTTAGGATAAGACTGTTTTTGAAATCCTGCACATAGAGACGTTCGAGAATCTGTACGGTGAGGGTGTAGGCAAGTAAACTGTTCAGTCGACGCTTGAGATTGCAATCAAAGAAGAGCAGTTTGTGAATCCGTCTTACAAGAGCAACAGATCGAAAATTGAAGATACCTGATTTCTTAATTGCATCGGCTGAAAGATAACGTTCAAGAAGAGCATCAAGCTGTGGATGTATTCCTTTTTTGATCCACATGGGAGGGGCGGAAAAGGCCTGCTTCTTTCGTTTATAGACCGTTTCTGTGATACGGTCTTTTATCGCCTCGCGTAATATATACTTTTCTTTACCTTTGTGTATTTTAAAGTGGTCAGGGATTTCACGCACAGCCTGGAATAGGTGATGGTCGAGAAACGGTGTGCGTCCCTCAAGTGAATGGGCCATTTCCTGACGATCACCCAGAATTGAGAGGATATATCCAGCGAGAATTCCCTTGATGCTGTAATACTGAATTTTACGTGCGGTCGTGCGGTTTGCCGTCTGGTCTTTGCGGATCATGTCTTTTAATCGTTGGAGTGGTTCGGAGAGGTCAATGAGTGGATGATGTTGGGTATTAAGATATTTGTGGACCTGTTGTTGGTGTCTCATTGATAACCCTTCCGCGATCTCCTTTTGGGGGACAAAACCGATGGCATTGACAATAGCCTCGACATGAGGCCCCTTAATTGCTTGACTCTTTTCTTTTTTGTTGCCGAGCTGGTGCGAGATTGATCGTTTTCCAGGTTGAAAATAGTCATAACCCAGAAAGATCTCATCTGCCCCCTCACCCGTTAACACCACTTTGACATGCTTGCTGGCAAGCTCAGACAACATGAATTTACCAATCCCATGAAAATTAACAAAAGGCGCTTCTGTGTGCCACAGACAGGCCTCTATATTTTTCAGCTGAGCCTCGTGATCACAGGTGATGCTGTGAAATTCGGCCCCAATTTTTTCAGCCATCTCCCTGGCCACTTCATGTTCATCAAAAGCGCTATCCTCGGGGAATGAGACGGTGAACGCCTTGAGCTGACCGTTGTGATGACGACTGATGGTTGCGGCAACAGCGGCGGAGTCGATGCCACCGCTAAGGTAAACACCGACAGGAACGTCGGCACGCAGTCTCAGGCGGATTGCTTCATCAAAGTGTGTTTGTACATCGGTGATGTGCTGCTCAAATGGTGCAGTATCATTGGTTGCTGCAGCAGTAGGCAAATCAACATCCCAATAGGTAATTGTCTCGCAGGCGCCATCGAGATCGATCTTCATGATGCTGCCGGGAGGTACTGTTTCGATACCCTGAAAAATCGATTGCGGAATTACGAAGCTAAGATTGTCGCGGATAGCGGTGATATCAATACGAGGCATCAACAGGCCGGTTGCGAAAATACCCTTGGCCTCAGAAGAAAAGAGAAAGTTATTATTATCACGATTAAAAAAGAGTGGTTTTATTCCAAAACGGTCTCGTACTGCCAGTACGATATTTTTTATTCGATCAAAAAGGAGAAAGGCAAACTCACCCCGCAGATGTTCTACAAATTTCAACCCATATTCGAGATAGAGATTGATAATGACTTCGGAATCGCTTTTGGTGGAAAAGTGGTATCCTTTGTCTTGAAGTTTTTCACGTATTCGTTCGAAGTCGTAGATTTCTCCGTTACAGACCAGGACGATATTGCCGCTTTGGTCGTAAAGTGGCTGGTCGCCTGTTTGAAGATCAATAATGGAGAGTCGGCAGTGACCGAAGCCCACCTTTGCATTTTTGTCGACAAAGTTACCTTGACCATCAGGTCCGCGATGTCGTAGTGCGTCGTTAGCGCTTTTCAGGTGTGACTCACTGAAATTGTGTCCAATAATACCGGTAATTCCACACATAAAGATTATCCCTTTCTGTTAAGATGGTCGAAGTAGTAAAGTTGCGTATTCATTTTAATATTTTCTAAGTAGAGAGATTTTTTAGCGTTGTAGAAAGATGCTTTGCAATGGCCTTACGTGTGGCAACTTCCAGGCCTCCTGATAATGTGATTGCAGGGTTACCCTGGTTATCTCGGCCGTACTGAATTTCTATATGGTTAGGATTCTGCTCAACTCCGCCGGTACCACTAATTCGATAACTTTGAAAAGAGAGTACATCAGGGTCGATAA
>PIVS01000416.1 GCA_003353855.1 Desulfobacteraceae bacterium | reverse complement strand
TTGTTTTGATATTACCTGAATTATATAATGAGCCGCTCTGAGATGAGATTTTAAAAGGCTAAAAACACAATCAGGTAACATAACAGACAATTCGAGCAGAAAAACTTAGAAAAATATGATTAAAAAGGAGTCGGACATTTATAATTCGCAGACAAATTGAATGGTTTCAACACCATTTATTAGTTAAACATAAGATTTTTTAGTTATGGGCGGCCAAACTGTACTTAAAAAATACTCAGAACAAATAGTATATCAACCTCTAAATGAAATCAGACATTGGTTTGCATATAGCCAAGGTGAGAATCATTAAAAGACACATCTCAAAAGCATGGGAATCCTTGTCCAATGATCAGGATTCCTTATTGTTGGGGATGCTTGCAAAAAAGTTAAGGATATTATCAATCTTGCGCTGGAAGTGGCTGGTCTACAGTTAAGAGATATGATACAAGCACAGGTGATATAGATTTTGAACAGAAAATAAAAATATTTAGAATAGTCAGGAAATAAATGAATCACGCTGTACACAATAAGATGGTATCCTTTATCTGGTCCATTGCCGATGACTGCTTAAGGGACATTTTTGTCAGGGGAAAATATCGGGATGTTATTTTGCCTATGGTCGTCCTCAGACGTCTGGACAGCTTGCTGGAAGTATCCAAAGAAAAAGTGCTCCAGGAAGTAGATTTTCAAAAAAACGACATGGGACTGGTTGAACTGGATGATAATGGGCTACAGGATTCAGCTGGCTATGTATTTTATAATACCAGTAAATGGACCTTGAAAAATCTTTTTAATACCGCCACCAACAACCAGCAGATTCTTAAGGCCAATGTGGAGGATTATCTTTCAGGATTTTCCGAAAATGTTAAATAGATTATTGAAAAATTCAATCTTAAAGCCCAGATCCGTCATATGGCTGCCAAAGATGTATTGCTGGATGTTCTGGAAAAATTTACATCTCCTTATTTGAATTTAACCCCGCACGATATAGAAGACCCGGACGGGAATCTCATGCCCGCCTTAAGCAATCTTGGCATGGGGTATGTATTTGAAGAGCTGATCCGTAAATTCAACGAAGATAATAATGAAGAAGCCGGAGAGCATTTCACCCCCAGGGAAGTGATTGAACTGATGACCCGCCTTACCTTTGAACCGGTTAAAGACCGGATGCCTCCTGTAATCACTATCTATGATCCGGCGTGCGGGTCCGGCGGTATGCTCACAGAATCCCAGGAGTTTATCCAGAAAGAAACCGGTCGGCAAGCAGATGACGGGTATATTTATCTGTACGGCAAAGAGATCAATGACGAGACCTATGCCATCTGTAAGTCAGACATGATGATCAAGGGAAATGATCCAGGCTTTATCCGCCCAAACTCAACCCTTTCTACAGATGAGTTTGCAGGTACAAACTTTGATTTCATGCTCTCCAACCCGCCCTATGGGAAAAGCTGGGCAAGCGAGCAGAAATTTATCAAGGATGGTGCCAATGTCATTGATCATAGGTTTAAGGTGATGCTTAAAGATTATTGGGGCCAGTCACAGGATGCGGATGCTGCACCCAGATCCAGCGACGGCCAGCTTTTGTTTTTAATGGAAATGGTCAGCAAGATGAAGGCCCCCGATACCAGTCTATTCGGATCGCGCATTGCCTCGGTTCATAATGGGTCCAGCCTGTTCACCGGGGATGCGGGCAGCGGTGAGAGCAATATCCGCCGACACATCATTGAAAATGACCTGTTGGAAGCCATTATCCAATTGCCCAATAATTTGTTTTACAATACCGGCATCACTACCTATATCTGGCTTCTGTCCAATAATAAAGCGGACAGGAAAAAAGGAAAGGTATTGCTTTTAGATGTCTCCCGTTGTTTTCGAAAACTAAGAAAAAACCTAGGGAATAAGAATTGCGAGTTCTCGGCAACCCATATCCGGGACATTGCAGCAGCCTGCACGGGGATGCAAGCCATAACACCTAAAAGGGATACAAAGGGAGAGGATACCGGTATCGCAAGCCAAATATTTGAGAACAGCGATTTCGGGTATTATAAAGTGGCCATTGAACGGCCGGACCGAAGATCAGCCGGGTTTTCAAAAGACCGCATCGCACCTCTGCGGTATGACAAAGCATTGGCAGAGCCCATGCAATGGATTTACGAACAAATGGGGGAGTCCGTGTACACGACCGGCAACCTTGAAACCCATGAAAAACAGATTCTGACCTTTTGTGAAGATAATGGAATCGCATTAAATGCAAAAAACAGGAAAAAACTCTTCAGCCTTGAAACCTGGAAAAAGCATAAAAAACTGATTGAGGCAGCCCAAAGCTTGATGGGCGCCATTGGCCCGAAAGAATCAAGCGAATTTAATGATTTTAATCAATTCAAAGTACTGGTGGATAAGACCCTGAAAAAGTTGAGATTAAAACTGTCTGCCACAGAGAAAAAAGCCATTTTGAATGCAGTGTCATGGTATGATCAAACCGCCCGCAGGGTCATCAAAAAGAAAGTAAAGCTGGCAGGAGATAAGTGCGGCAAGCTGTTGGATCACCTGGGGTGTACGAAAAAAGACCTGCCGGATTTCGGGTTTTATCCGATAGAGGGTAAAAAAGGGGAATACCTGACCTTTGAGCCCTGCACGGATCTTCGTGACCATGAATCAGTTCCCCTGAAAGGTGATATCCATGAATATTTCAAGAGAGAAGTCATCCCCCATGTTCCCGAAGCCTGGATCAATCTGGATTCTGTCAAAATAGGCTATGAGATTAGTTTCAATAAATATTTCTATCGCCATAAACCCCTACGGTCCATGGAAACAGTGGCCAAAGATATCCTGGATCTGGAACACCAGGCCGAAGGCCTGATTGCCGATATTTTAGGGGTTGATGTGGCCATGTTGTCAGGAGCAGGCCATGACTGATCTCATTTCCATAATGCTTAAATATGCTGCATATAAGGATTCAGGGGTGGAGTGGATTGGGGAAATTCCAGAAGAATGGAAGATTGAGTCTCTCAAAACATTATTGGCAGAAAGAAAAGAAAAAAATGATCCTGTAAAAACTGACAATATTTTATCTTTAACTATGGATAGAGGGGTAATACCATATGCAGAGAAAGGTGCTGCTGGAAATAAAGCAAAGGAAGATTTAACCGCTTATAAATTGGCTTATCCAGGAGACATTGTAATAAATAGTATGAATGTTATTGCAGGATCTGTTGGTTTGTCCAAATACTTTGGAGCGGTAAGTCCTGTCTATTATATGCTTTATCCTCGTGATAAAGAAGATGTGATTTCATATTTTAATGCAACTTTCCAGAATGAAGCATTTCAGAAAAGCTTGATTGGATTAGGCAATGGTATTCTAATAAAAAAATCGGAATCATCTGGTAAACTTAATACAATCCGGATGAGAATTCCAATGTCAAGGCTTAATAGAGTACGAATCCCATATCCAAAACCTTCACAACAAACTGCCATCGCCAACTTTCTCAACTGCAAAACCGAAAAAATCGATCAGGCTATTGCCATTAAGGAAAAGCAGATCCAGCTCCTCAAAGAGCGAAAACAGATCCTGATTCAGACTGCTGTGACAAAGGGCCTTGATCCAAATGTTCCCATGCACGATTCGGGTGTGAAGTGGATTGGAGAGATACCAAAACATTGGGGTGTGAAGCGATTAAGATTAATCGGAACCACACAAAATGGCATCAGTGCTGGAGCGGAATACTTTGGCTCAGGCTATCCATTTGTTAGTTATGGTGACGTTTATAATAATCGTGAACTACCTCATATTGTGAAAGGGTTAGCAGAATCATCAATCCGTGATAGGATTCAATATTCTGTAAAACAAGGGGATGTTTTTTTTACAAGGACATCGGAAACTGTAGAAGAGATTGGATTTAGTTCAGTTTGCATCGAAACTATTGAGAACTCAACTTTTGCTGGATTTCTTATTCGATTCCGCCCCAAACCTGGATTTTTGGAACCAGAATATTCAAAATATTACTTTTGCGCACACATTCACAGGGCCTACTTCGTTGGTGATATGAATTTAGTTATTCGAGCTTCATTAAGTCAGGAGCTGTTAAAGAATTTGCCTGTTCTATTACCACCAAAAGAAGAACAAATAACTATTTACAATCACATCCAGACCCAATCCGACAAAATTGACAAGGCCATAGCCATACAGCAAAAAATGATCGAAAGACTCAAGGAATACAAAGCTACGCTGATCAACTCCGCTGTGACCGGGAAAATCAAGGTGCCGCAGACAGGAGAAGCCAAAGCTGTGGCGTGACAAAAGGATAAGCCGATGACAGATGACAACAGCATTCAGATCTACCAGACCCCGGACGGGGAAACCTGTGTGGATGTCCGGTTTGAAAAAGAGACGGTCTGGCTGACACAGGCCCAGATGGTTGCGTTGTTCCACCGGGATGTGTCTGTTATTTCACGTCATATCAAAA
>PIVS01000038.1 GCA_003353855.1 Desulfobacteraceae bacterium | reverse complement strand
CCGATTATTTTCATTGTCTGAAATCACAGCGGCAAAGGTTACCTCGGAACCGGTTCCTGCGGTTGTGGGAACGGCGATGAGGGGTTTTAACTTTCGTTTCAGGACACCGGCGCCGGTGAACTGCATGAGGTCGTCGGCCTGTTCCGAAACCAGGATGTTAATGCCCTTGGCCGTGTCAAGGACCGAGCCTCCTCCCACGGCAATGATGGCATCACAGCCTTTTTCACGGTAAACCACTGCCAGGCGGTTGACCACCTTTAAATCTGAATCAGGGGGTACTTCGTCTTCAATGGTTTTAATGGAAAGCTTGTCTTCAATGGCTCCAATGACAATATCAACAAGGCCTGCCGCCCGTACTCCCTTGTCCGTCAGGACCATTGGGTTTTGGGCGCCCATGGCCAGGAGAAGTTCAGGAATTTTATCCAGTGCATCGTGGCCTGCCACCATGTTCACACGGCAGCAGAATTCATAATAATCGGGTATATACATAACGCCTCCTTTAAGCCTGGTTGGGCCTGGCCGTCAAGGGCATGGGCCAGGATGGCCTCGGCCTGTTTGGGGTCAATTCCCTGGTCTGTTCCAGGGGGCATGGGATCGGAAAGCAGGGTTTGGACCTCGGATATTGCTTCCCGGTCCAGGCCGGCATCGCCCAAGGTCCGGGGTATGGCGCCCAGGGAAATTTGGTAGAGTTCATTGAGAAGAGACTGGATTTTCCCGATGGCCAGGGCCGGGAGCTGGGGGGCGGGAACCATGCTGAATTGGTCTGCCCCTGAAAGGGGCAGGGCCAGGTTTCCAAGGTCAGATCTGTTTGTTGTCATAAGATCCAGCACCCCGGGAAGGAGGATTGCCATGGCCTGCCCAGGGGTTGCAGTACAATGGTTTGCCAGATGCCTGCCCAATTGAATGCTTAATAGTCCCTTGCAATTGGCCAATATGATCCCGGTGATCACAGAGGCATGGGTAAGGCTTGTCAGGTAGCTTTTGATCGTTTTCTTATCTGATCTTTTACCTGATTTTTTAATTGGGGGGGAAATCCCAGGGACCAGGATACTTTTTACCAGGGGCATAAAATTTTCCATGAGCAGCTCGATGCCGGTGGCGGCATAGGCCCTGGCCGGGGGATTGCCTGAAAGCACATGGGCTTCACAGCAGGCAGCCAAACAGGTTAGACCTGTGTTGATAAGGTCGGTGGATGGGTCCTGGGTTATTATTTCAGGATCTATTATTGCCAGGTCCGGTGCAAGAAAGGAGGAGTTAAATACGCTGTTGTTAAACCGGGCAATTGTGTTGGCTTCCATACCGGTTCCCACCCCTGTGGGAATATAGACAAAAGGACTCAGGGGCTGGGCAATTTGTGTCATCCCTTTGGGATTTTTCAGTGTGTCAGGACCCAGGGTAACAGCCATGTTCAGGGCCTTGGCCAGGTCGACCAAAGGGCCTGTACCAAGGGCAATGATGGAGTCAAACCCTTTATCAGTATAGATCTGATAAAAATTTTTGAGAATTTCAAGGTTATAGGTGTTATCCTGTTCCCCATCAATGGGCGGGCAGATACCCAGGGTCATGCCTGATTCTTTAAATGCCCGGACCAAAGGTTTGGTTTTGGCATTTTTGTTCAGAAGAACAAGGGGTTTTTGACTCCCCATGCTGGATAGGTCAAATGGCAGATGTTCCAGGGCGTTCATACCAAACCCGGTTTTGGTCCGGCATAAAAAGGTAAAGTTGCCTGTGTTCATGATTTTGGATTTCTCCTTTTTAAATTTTCGTTTTAAATTCCAGTGACGGTCCTTATCAAAACCATTGCCCTGTCAAGGGTATGGCGTTTCAGGGACCATTTGGGATATCGTTTTATGGAAAGTTTGGCAATAAATTTTGGCAGCAGGTAAACCTGGACAATGTCCATGATTCTGACCAGGGCACAGGCCTGGGGTACGTCGCCGCTGACTATCATACGATCCCTTGAATTTGCAACGGGGGTGCTTTCTTGAAAACTAAAGAGGACAAAGAGACTTTTCATGCTTTTCAGGGTCATTTCAAGGTTTATCGGGTGTTTGGAAATATCACTTCCCAAATACCGGACCTTTCCGGTTTTATCCTTTCCCACTACCATATAAGGGCCCTTGGGAAAGGCACCCAGGGAAAAGGTGTAATTGTCGGGCATGGCATTAAACTCTGCTTTAACTACTTTGTCCACCCTTGCGGTTGCCTGGATCGCTTTTCCCATAAACCAGAGCATGGCGCCAAGGTAGATTCGCTGGAATGGTTTTCGTCCGGGTTTGACTTCTATGAAAGCCTCCATGATCCTCCCCTTTAAGATATTGTCATTGCTATTATAAGTCGGCCAACCGACCGACTAAATACTATAAATATATTCGTTATCATCTGTCAAGGCTATATGTTATAAGAAATTATTTTTTTAAATAAATGAGGCTAATAATAAAAAAGGAAGAGTCATGTTAAAAAAAGAGGTTCAGGATAATATAGTGATTGCCAGGTTAACCGATGGCAAAACCAATGCGGTTACCATGGATACCTTAAGACAGCTTAAAGAAATTGTCGCCGAGGTCAATGAAGATGACCGGCTTAAAGGAATTGTTTTAACAGGAGAAGGCCGGTTTTTTTCCAGCGGATTCAGTCTGCCCATGTTTTTGGGATTTGAAACATCAGAGGAGGTGATTTCATTTTTTGGGGAGGAGGAAGAGATTCTTTTGGACTTTTTTACCTGTAAAAAACCTGTGGTCTGTGCCATGAACGGTCACTCTGCGGCCATGGGCCTGATACTGGCCATGGCATCGGATTATCGGATTGTCAAAAATCATCCCAAAATTAAGATAGGGATGAGTGAGATTAAAATCGGACTGGGTCTTTCCATAGCCCAGTCCGGTGTTATGCGGTTTGGGCTGGATAGTGATAAAAAATACAGGGATGTAATGTATTTTGGTGAAATGGTGGATGTGACAAAAGCTCTGAACATGGAAATTGTGGATGAGGTGGTTGAACAAGAAAACCTTATCCCCCGGGCAAAACAAATTATTTCCCTGTGGATCGATACGCCCAACAGGCCCTTTATTCAGATTAAACATGCATTAAAGGCAGATAGGGTGGGACAGATTAAAAAAGCCCTGAAAGAAGAAAACTGGCAGGAAACATTGGCCAAGACCCTTTTGAGTAAGGATGTCAAAGCTACCCTGGAATTTGTCCAGGCAACCATGGAGCCTAAAAAATAAGCCATTGCAAGACTGCATTTTAAAATTGAGGTGAGCGGGCAGAGCCCCCGGTGTTAAAAACTGGTGCTAAAAGCCGGAGAGCCCCAGAAATTTGGAGCGAATCCGTTTTAGGTGTTTTAGTAAATGCTCTTTTCGGGCTTTACCCACCTGATCCGGGGTGTTATTGTGTAAAAGATCGACCAGGGCGGTTAAGTCTTCCTTAATGGCAAGGACCTCCTGGTTCCACCCTTTATTGTCCATTTTAAGCATATTAAAATACCATCAAATGGGTTTGTATGACAACAATCTTAATTGATCAGGAGGAAGAATGGATAATAAAAATATAAGCCACGGCCTCTGGGCTGCCACTGCAACGGGAAAACCGCAATTAACCAGTCTTGCCGGAGAACACAAGACAGAGGTGGCCATTATCGGGGGCGGCTATACCGGACTGTCTGCTGCCCTGCACCTGTCCCTGGCAGGCAAATCATCCATCCTGCTTGAAGCCAATGATATAGGCTTGGCCAGGGCGGCCCGGGCTGAAGGGGCAACTCTATACAAACAATCCCCGGTAATATCCCTGGAAAAAGAATGGGGGCGCTTGATCATAGGAAGCGTTGGAAATGTGGAGGACTTTGCCATGGCTATTAATAAAGCCTGGGCTAAAAGAAGTATTAAAAAGGTGTTTCCCCAGATCGGGGAGGTGGAATTGGAACACGCCTGGTATGGCAGAATCGCCATGACCACCAACCATATTCCCCGCTTCCATGTCATGGGGGAAAATCTGGCCATGGTCACCTGCTACAACGGCAGGGGAATCGGTCCGGGTACGGTGTTTGGAAAGCTGCTGGCCCAATACATGATGGGAGGTTCACCCAAGGACATTCCTTTGCCTGTATCAAAAATTACCCCTGTTTCCATGCGGTTTTTACGGTGGCTTTTCTATGAGGCGGGTTCCCGGATGTATCATCTGCTTCAACGTCGGTTCTAAACAGGCTACTCCAATTGAACGGGGCCGAAACCCTGATATATGGAGGGTTGGCCCTCCTATTTATCTTCTATTGTGCACACCACGGCGGTTTTATTATGAAGTTCAACATAACCGCCCTCCATACTGGAAATTTCGCCAAAGGTCATGGGACCCATGGGGGAATGGCTTTTTCCAATTTGGTCTGCTGCAATGACTTGAAATTCAATGTTTTCGAAATCTTGTTTCAGTTTGTCAACCATCCTTTTTCGTCCAAAGCAGTCCATGATGATTACCCGTTGTTCCAGTAGAGGATCCGGAAAATTTTCCAGGCTTTCGATATAGGCAAGCTGGGCAGCTTCGCTCATATTATTGCATTGTTGTTTTGGAGAGTTACCTGTGAGATGCAGAATGCAGACCTTTGTTCCCACAGGGATTTCAGCGGAAAATTGAAGGGATTTGTCTGCGCCCACAGAGACAGCGGTTCTGTCAATTATTTGCTGGTGTTTGCCCTGTTTCCTGATAATACCCAGGGGGTATTTAATGGCCACTTCTTCGAAAAAAAGAGTGGGGTTTTTTAACAAAAAATTTTTTTTCCTGGCAACGGCTGTATCCTGTTTTGTAATAAAATCCATATAAAAATCCAAGGCCGGTATTCCATTGATTTTTCCAATAAAGCAGCCGTTGATTTCTGAAATTTCACAATTGGAATCGGGCAGGGGTTTCCATCCGTGTTTTACCCCAATGCCACTTTTAAGTTTGGTAAATGCAAGCACAGCGCCATTCTGGATGATTTTCTCAGGGGTGAAAATGGTAAAATGGCTGGCCTTGACACCGTCCCTTCCGGTAAGACCTCCCAGTACATTAATGGGGTATCTTTTTACCAGCCAGTTCAGGCTGTTTATGAGGTTCAGGTTTAATTCCCCGAATCCGTCCCCAAAGACAAAAAGGGTTTGAAACTCTTTTTTGGCCAGGTCCGCCTCAATGGGGGCAATTCCTTTTTTAAGGGCGTCTAAAACATGGGGCTCGCTGAGATTTTCAAGGGTGACAAAATGAACCTCTGACTGGATGCCCGCAAGGATGCTGCCCCGTTCCATGAGTTTTCCATTGTCAAAGATACCCGGGAATATACCGCCAAAAATATTGATATTGTTCCGGCCCGCCTTGTTCAGCAGTCTGTCGCAGTCTGCTTTTATGCTGGATACTTGATCAATGCCGCCTTCACCATGAAATATCATGATGTGTTTGAATCCATCGACGATAAGTGCTTTTACATTTTTTTCAAGGCTTTCCAAATCGCCCAGGGCTTCTATCTTGATCTTCATTTTGATAGGCCTCCTTAATTTAAACGAGATTAACGGACAGGCACTATTTCAAGCCAATATCCATCGGGATCATTGATGAAATAAATGCCCATTTCCTTGTTCTCATAACAGATACAGTCCATTTTTTTATGGAGGGCATATGCACCATCAAAATCAAGGGTCTTAAAGGCAATGTGGAATTCTTCATCTCCCAGATTGTAGGGGTTTTCCTGTGATTTGAGCCAGGTGAGTTCCAATTTGCTTGCCAAGGTACCGTCTCCTAAAAAAACAATTATATAGCTACCGTCCTCCGCTGTTTTCCGTTTTTCCTCTTTTATGCCAAGGGCTTTTTCGTAAAAGGCCAGACTTTTTTCAAGGTTCAGTACATTTATATTAAAATGGTCAATGGTAAATTTCATTATGGTTTCCTTGCTTGGGATTAAAAATTGATCATTCATCATCCCAGACCCCTGGATTTGGGTCAAGAAAAAAAGGAAAAATAGGATATAAGCATGAACTATATTATCGCAATAAGTTGATTGCCTTGGGGATACCGGTTTAAATAAATATAGTCTTTAGTGTTTAAACGGAACAATATAGAGTAATTGTTTGGGTAATGGTATGCCATAGCAGTCTCAATTCCCAGGGTTCCGGCCGCAAAATTGTTCATTTTAGATTCCCACTTATCCCAAAGGTGCCGAACCCAAGGTTTTTTGGTGCCTGAAAACTTTTTATTGGAGTTTTATAGATTAGTTGTTTTTAATTTGTGTCCCCCCTGGTATAGTGATCCCATGGACAGGCCAGCATATTTAAATTTTTACCAACCAGAATTATCTAGGCCAGAGTTATGTATAATTGATGATAACTGTTTGTAATTTTACTGCCGGCCGACGGATTAGTTTCTGGCTGATTTTTTTCTGCCTTCATGCGGCTGTCCCCTCCCTTTCAGAAGGATACAGCCAGTCCCAATCCCAGAAATTTCAGGAAAGACTCATTGATCACCGTTTCCGTCTGAATCCCGGATTTAAAAAAAGTAAACGCCAAGAGACCCGATATATTATTGTCCACACCTCGGAACTGGGCCTTGATGCAACCTTGCGGGTGGTGTCCAGGGGAAAACAATTCCAAAGCGGACATAAAACACCCGGGGGTCATGCCCATTATGTGATTGCCAGAAACGGGCGGACCTACAGGATTTTGGATAAAAAATACAGGGCAGATCATGCCGGACGCTCCATGTGGAAAGGCCGGACAGATATCAGTGATATCTCTTTGGGCATTGAATTAGCAGGATATCACGATGCCCCCATTACTCCTAGCCAATACCGGTCCCTGGGGCTGCTCATAAACATTTTAGAAAAGGTTTATGGACTTGATGATCAAGCTGTGCTTACCCACAGCCAGGTGGCCTATGGGAAGCCAAATCCCTGGTTCCGGAAAAATCACAGGGGCCGCAAACGGTGCGCAAAAAATTTTATTCATTCCAAGGCCGGGGTGAGGCGCACATGGAAATATGACCCGGATGTTAGGGCAGGAAGGCTGATGGCAGATCCTGAATTGGCCGGTGTATTTTATGGTTCCTCTTCCAAGAGGTCAATGCCTTTGAAAAAGCCTGTGGTTTACGGATCAAATATTATTTCAAAAATCAATTCTGCCTGGTCCATTGCCGGGGGGGATTACAACAGACAGACCACTGTCTATCTCCTGCCCGACGGGCGAACACTTCAAGGAAATTCAATTGGCGGAACAATAGGGTGGAGGCACTTGCCGGTGAATACAAAGGTGCTGCTCAACCAGAATCTCAAGCCTGCTGTTCTTCAGACCGAGGCCCAGGCATCGGTTAAAACTATTTCCACCAGTATGACAGCCTGGTCCCATGCAGGATTGGCCTACAGGAAAGATACCACCATTTATTTTTTGCCTTCGGGCCGGGTTTATCCCGGCTCAAAAATTTCAGACTGGGATGATCTGCCCCTGAAGACCCGATTGCTCGTGGGGTATAAAGGGCCCTTCCCTATAACCAGGGCCCAAACCGCCTATAAAATAGCCGGTAATAAATATAAAGCATCTGAAACTATTTATTATTTCTCATCGGGAATACTGACCACAGGAGATAAAATAATCGATTTTAGTCAACTTCCCAAGGGGGCGCAGATCTATCTGCCTCTGTCCCCAAAAAAAAACTGAAATTTGCGGTCCAGGTCCTGGGGTCAATAAGAGTCAATGGGTGTAAAAAAGATCCTGGACCTGTTGAAAACCGGGTTCCCTTAAAAGGGCCAGCATGAGCAGAATTCTTGCCTTGGCCGGGTTGAGTTCGTCGGAAACGATAAATTGGTTGGTATCATCATCCACTTCTATATTTCTATCCACGGTTCCCGTGGGAACCCGGGAGGAACGAACAATGAAGATGCCCCGGCTTGCCATCCGGGCTGCTTTTTTAAGGGTTGCTTCATTCATGTTCCCATTGCCGTCACCTGCTATGACAATTCCCTTTGCCCCATTGGCCACGGAACAATCAATCAGATCCGGCGGCATATCAGCGCAGGCGTACATGATATCCACCCTTGGCAGGGAAACCACCCCTTCCAGGGAAAATTCACTGAGAATTGTGTGCCGGCGAAAGGGGCCCCTATAATATTGGATGCTCCCATAGATCACGGTGCCCATGAGTCCGTTTACCGGTGATAAAAAGGTTTCCACCGAGGTTGTATTGGTCTTGGTCAGGGAATGGGCGCCATGGATCCGGTCATTCATCACCACCATCACCCCCCTGTCCCGGGAGAGGGGATCGGCTGCCACGGCCACGGCATTGTAGAGGTTTAAGGGGCCGTCGGCACTTAAGGCTGTGAAGGGTCGCATGGCACCTGTCATGACAACGGGTTTGGAACTTTTTATGGTCAGGTTCAGGAAAAAGGCGGTTTCCTCCATGGTATCGGTGCCGTGGGTAACCACCACCCCGTCTATTTTATCTTGCATCAGAAGTTCATTGATCCTGCGGGTAAGACTGATCATGATCTCAAAGGACATGTCCTGGGATCCCACATTTGAAAATTGTTCTCCTTTTACACGGGCCAGTTTTTCAAGATTCGGTACTGCCTGGATCATGCCTTTAATGTTGATTTTTCCGGAGGTATATCCAGGTTGGGTGGATGAGGAAGCAGTGCCTGCAATGGTGCCGCCGGTGGCCAGTATGGTGACCATGGGTAAGGTTTCCATTAGTTTTTAATTGGTTCTCCCTTAAGTAAGTGGTTAATAATGACAGCGCAGGAGGCATCTCCCAGAACATTGGTGGAGGTTCTCATCATGTCAAAGAGCCGGTCAACCCCGAAGATGAGGGGGAGGCCTGCCAGGGGAATACCTGCTGCCACCAGAACCGCCACAACCAGCAGGGCAGGGCCTGGAACCCCTGCCGTGCCGATGGCCCCGAGTACCGAGGTCAGAACAATGGCCACATATTGGGCCATGCCCAGCTCTATTTCAAACATCTGGGCAAAAAAGGTGGCAGTCAGGGCATATAGCATGGCATTGCCGTTCATGTTGATGGTGGCCCCCAGGGGGAGCACAAAGGCAGTGACTTCGGGTCTTACGCCCAGATCCTCACAATTATGCTTGTTCACCGGCAGGGTGGCCATGGAGGAGGCACTGGCAAAGGCAAGTATCTGTGTTTCCTTCATGCCTGCAAGAAATTTTATGGGGTTCATCCGGCCCAGGACCATTACCAGCATTGGAATTATTCCAAAATGGATGATGGCCAGGGTTCCGGAAAAAACGACGAATAATTCCAGGACCAGTTTCATGATCTCCATGCCGAAGAGGGCAATGGAATTGACCATTAGGCCGAACACTCCGATGGGGGCGATGAGCAGGATTTTTTTAATCATCCAGATCATGGCCTGGTTAATGGTATCCACTATGTCAATCAGGGGGTGGCGTTTTTCCTCGGGTATCACCGACAGGGCAATTCCGAAAAAGAGGGCAAAGAAAAGGATTTGGAGAATATTACCCGACACCATTGATGCAAATGGGTTTTCAGGAATGATTCCCATGAGGGTTTCCCAGAACCCGGCAAGGTTTGCATTATTTGCATATGTGGCGGCATCTGTCCGCAGGGATTCGGGCAGGGTGACTCCTTGACCCGGTTTGAAAATGGTTCCTGTAATAAGCCCCAGGATAACAGATACAGCAGAAGTTCCCAGATAGAAAAAGATGGTGAACATCCCGACCTTACCTGCGGATTTTGTCTGGCCCAGGGCGGCTGCGCCGGAGATAATACTGAAGAAAATCAAGGGGATAATCACCATTTTAATCAATAAAATAAAAATATCGCCCAGGGGGGCAAACACAGCCCCTTTTTCACCCAGGAAAAAACCGGCCACAATGCCAAGTACCATGGCTATGAGGATCTGGTTGCTGTTGCTAATTTTTTTCATTTAGTCTCTCCTAAAAAAAGTTCTTATGCAAAGAATCTTGTAGTTCAATCTTTAACAGGATACACAGCAAACCGCCAGCCCGCCAAGGGAGGTTTCCTTATACCGGGAACACATGTCCTGGCCGGTTTTCATCATGGTTTCCACAACTTCATCAAAGGTGATCTTATGACGGGCCGGATCTCCGGCTTCTGCCAGGATATAGGCATTGGCCGCGGTGACAGCCCCCACGGCATTTCGTTCAATACAGGGAATCTGCACATAGCCGCCAACCGGATCGCAGGTCATGCCCAGCTGGTGCTCAAGGGCGATTTCTGCGGCATTCTCCACTTTTCGCATGGGCCCTTCCAGGGCATAGGTCATAAAGGCCGCTGCCATGGAGGATGCCACCCCGACTTCTCCCTGGCAGCCTACTTCCGCACCGGAAATGCTGGCATTTTTTTTGGCAATAAAGGCAATGGCTGCCGCCGCCAGCATCCCCTCCCTCAGTTGCTTCCGGGACAAATGATACTGGTGTTTTAATAAATAGATCACACCGGGTATAACTCCTGCCGAGCCCGAAGTCGGGGCGGTGACCACACGCTGGCCCGCAGCATTCTCTTCCGAGGCTGCCATGGCGTAAGCATTGAGCTTGGCCATGAAACTGCCGGTTTCCCACTTCATTTTAAGGGAGTTTTCCAAGAGAACCTTGGCTTTGCGCGACAGGCCGATGGGGCCGGGTAGAATTCCGCCGGTTGAAAGTCCCTTTTCAACTGAGGTACACATGGCCCCAATTATTTTGTCCAGATTTTCATGGATTTGGACCTCTGATTTTCCGGTTATGGCCTGTTCATTTTCCAGGATGACCTGGCTCAGGGTCAGGCCGGTTTTTTGCATTATTTTTCTCAACTGGTTCATATTACCGTAGGCATGGGGAGGTCGCTCTTTTTTCTCCTCTTGTTCTCCCTTGCATTTGATGAATCCGCCGCCAATGGAATAATATTCTTTTTCCAGCAGCAGACGATTCCCCTGGCGAAGTTTTAATTGCATGGTGTTGGAGAAGGGCAGGTTCTCAGTTCCTCCCTCTTCAAAATGGATATGGCGGGATGAAAATTTAATCTGCCCGGTTTTATTTGTTCCGGTATTAAAGCCAATTTCATAGATTTTATCCGGGTCCTCCAACAGCTGGTAGAGGAGATCACAATCACAGGTTGCAGGTTCCCAGCCCAGAAGCCCCCCTAAAATAGCCTTGTGGGTGCCATGGCCTTTTCCGGTAAGACTCAGGGAGCCAAAGAGATGAACATCTATTTCCAGGCTTTGGCCTGGGGTATCAGGGCTCAGTCCGGTCATGGCATCCTGGAATAAAAGTGCAGCTTTCATGGGGCCGATGGTGTGGGAACTGGAGGGGCCTGGGCCTGTTTTAAATATATCAAAAATCGAAGTTGTAATACTGTCCATAAATGTTACCTAAAAGGGGAAAAATGGTCATGTCCGGGTTTGCATGAAGCAATCAACGGCACAAGTTGTCTATTCATAAATTATTTTATTTTTTTTTAATTCCCGGCGTCTTTTTTCGATCATTTCTTTTTGCCGGGCAATAAATTTATTTTTCAGAAAAAGGGCAGGGCTGGTTTTCTCCACTTCTTTGTTTTTTTCAAGCCAGGGCATCTGTTCAAAATATTCATGGGTTAAAAGGCCAAGGGTTCCGTCGGTTTTGATCTGGTCAATGAACAGGTTCAGCCAGTTTAGAAAAACAGGATCTCCGTGGCGGATGGCAAATGCATAATGCTCCCGGGTGACCGGTACCAGCAGGGGTTTGATTTTCAAATAGTGCTGGGGATGGGTTTTTGCCCATACCTTGATAAAGGGGGAATCAGCCACCATGGCAGTGACTTGCCCCTTGACAAGACCATTGGCTGCCTCTTGGGCCGTGGGGTATAATTTAATGACGGTGTTGTGGAAGAGTTCCCTGGCAAAGCGTTCATGGGTGGTGTCGGCCTTGACACCCAGAATCAGCCCTTTCATATCAACCAGATCAAAATATGACTCTGCTCCGGGTTTGGCAAGTTCCCGCAGGACCAGAGCTGCCTGGCTAGCCTCAAAATAGGGATTTGTAAAACTGACCTTTAAGCCCCGGTCAGGGGTACGGGTCATGGCGGCAATAATGATGTCTGCTTTCCCCGAGAGCAGGGTCGGTATTTGGAGGTCATAGGTTTCGGGCTGGACAAACCGGACCGTAACTCCCAGATAATCTGCCACCAGGGCAGCCAGATCAACATCCAGGCCCCGTAATTGATTATCCAAGACCATGGAGAAGGGGGGGGATCCCTTATTCAATGAGACAACAAGCTCTCCTTGGGCCTGGATTCTTTCAATCTCCCCGGCCTGGACAAAGGGGGGGGCAAAGAAAAAACAAACAATCAGGAACCATCTTAAGTATTTCATATCTTTCTCCATTTTTTTGACGCAGCCATTTATATTCGGTTTTTACATTTTAATCAAATATTAATGGCCACATTGAAAATAATACTATTTATTCAGACTTTTTAATAACCCATTAATGCTAATGAGAAATCAGGGATAAGTCAAAACTATTTCGTGATGACCCATGGTTTTTTACAAGTTTTTACAAAATTTTTTATATCTTTCCCTGAAGGCCGAACCAGCCCCGGAAGAGCCGGGTCAGCTCATCATTGTCTTCATCACTCAAAGAGTTGGCAAACACTGCAAGCCGGATGGAAATGGTCTTGCCATTCCCCCAGGGCCACCAGGCACACAATAGCAGTCCATCCTGATCCGGATCAGATGTAAGAAGTGCCTGGCCGGAGTTTAACCCTCCTAAATAATTAATGACCACCTGAACCACCTCGGGTGCCTTGGCTGCATTATCCTTCTCCCAGGTCTCGCCCATGTGACCGGCCAGAATTTGATGAATTTTTTCTTTGTCAGCAACACTGAACTCTGCCAGCACCGTTTCAAACCTTTTATCCCATTTCCAGGTCAACCTTTTCCCAAGGGTGGTTAGCAGCTGACTGCAGCTTTTTTCAAGGCGTGCGGTATTGTAATTTAACATTCCATTAAATATCCTTAATTAAAATGTGTTGGGGCCGTGCCCCGCCCGGTATTTATTTGATTGCATATTTTAACAGATTACCTCTATTTCCACCATGGTCTATTTAATGCTATACTGGGAAATTTTAGATCAACAGGAGCCCCTTTATCGTGATTCCCCAAAAATTAGAACTCTTGTCTCCGGCAAAAAATAAACAATTCGGCATGGCTGCCATCAATCATGGGGCCGATGCCGTATACATCGGGGCCGGCCGGTTCGGTGCACGGAAAGCAGCCGGTAATCCGGTTTCCGAGATTGAAGAGCTGGCATCCTATGCCCATCTTTATAATGCAAAGGTTTATATTGCTCTGAATACCATTCTCTTTGACAATGAACTGAATGACGCCAGACTCTTGATAGAGCGTTTATGGAATGCCGGGGCTGATGCACTGATTATCCAGGACATGGGACTTTTGGAAATGGATCTGCCCCCCATACCTCTTTTTGCCAGTACCCAGGTTGACAACCAAAACCTGGCCCGTATTCAATTCCTTGAGGCCTCGGGATTTGAACGGGTGATCCTTGCCAGGGAACTTGGAATCAGCGAGATTGCCCAAATTTCCAAGGCCTCCACTGTGGATTTGGAAGCCTTTGTGCACGGGGCGCTTTGCGCCTGTTACAGCGGGCAGTGTTATTTTAGTGCCGCAATTGGTAATAGAGGTAAAAGAAGTGCCAACCGAGGTGAGTGCGGTCAACCCTGCCGTCTGCCCTTGACCCTGATTTCGGAAAAGGGCCAGGTGTTGGAAAAAGAGAGGCATCTTCTTTCCCTCAAGGATATGAACCGGTCCGATTATCTTGGCCGATTGGCCGAAGCTGGAATCACCTCATTTAAAATAGAGGGGCGGTTAAAAGATCTTGCCTATGTTAAAAATGTCACCGCTTTTTACCGGCAAAAACTGGATTTGCTTATGACAGGCGGGTCTGGTTATGCGCCTGCTTCCTCGGGCAGAACTTTTTTTTCTTTTGTACCAAACCCTGTAAAAACCTTTAACCGGGGAGAAACCGATTACTTTCTTTTCGGGCGGAAGGGGACGGTCCATTCTTTTGATACGCCCAAATCCCTGGGGGAAAAAATCGGACCGGTTGATCGGGTTGACCCCCGGTATTTGACCCTGAAACAGGCCCATGACATTCAAAATGGTGATGGTCTCTGCTACAGGGATAAAAAAGGAACGCTTCAGGGTTTTCAGGTCAATTCAAGGGACCAGGATAAAGTTTATCCGTCGGGTCGCCTGAATCTTAAAAAATCTCCCCTCTTCCCCGGCGCCCTCATATACAGAAATCATGATCATAAATTTTTGAAAAAACTGGCCGGTTCTTCTGCAGAAAGGAAAATCTGTCTTGACCTCTCTTTTTCTGAAACTCCGGAAGGGTTTGTTCTGAAAGGGGAGGATGAAGATGGAAATATGGGCGAATTCAGGGTTGATATGGAAAAAATTCTTGCCCAAAATGAATCGGCTGCCCTTGCCTCTTTGAATAAACAGCTTGGCAAGCTCGGGGCGTCCATGTTTTATCTTAAGACCCTTGTGATCCATTCAAAATCTTGTTTTATACCCATCCGTGACCTTAATTTCATCAGGCGAGGCCTTTTGGAGCTAATGACCGCCAAGCGGGCTGGGGCAGATAACCGGGTTAGTGCAGCCCCAAGACCCGCGTTGGTTAAATATCCTGAAAATCAAGTGGATTTTTCGGCCAATGTTTCCAATGAAAAAGCAGTCGAATTTTATAAAAAGCGGGGGGTAATTGTTGTTGATCCTGCCTTTGAATTGTCAGTGCTCGGGTCTGGTACAACTGTGATGACCCTTCGCTATTGTATCCGCCGGGCCCTGGGAGCCTGCCCAAAGGAAACAAAAACATTCCCAAAGGTATGGAATGAACCTCTTTTCCTGGAAAATACAAAGGACCGGTTTCAAGTTTTGTTTGATTGTAAGCACTGCCGGATGAAAATTTTAACCCTGTAAAATAGGGTCTTAATGATCATATTGTTTTGCATAGACAGCATCATCGTACATGGCTTCCCCGGAGAGGCTCCTTCCGGCTGGCACAGCCCGTGGCAGGTGTCGATCAGAACCGGATCTCCCTTGAAAAGTATTTTTATATTTTTTAAGCTCTTTTTTGTTGGTGCCGGCCTTGACGCAGCACATGGTGGTCCCCTGTGCTGCCATAAGCGAATAATTTTCATTATCCCATTGCCTGTAAAAATCCTTGGCCCTTTTTTCAGGATATCTGCTATAATTCAATTTTCTATAATAAATAGGGTGAATCAGTGGTAAAACTAAATATTGTATTATTTGAACCGGAAATACCCCAGAATACCGGAAATATTGGCAGGACCTGTAACGCCATGGGCGCAGTTCTGCATTTAGTGGAGCCCCTGGGGTTCTCCATAGAAGATAAATATTTAAAGCGGGCCGGGATGGATTACTGGAAAGAGCTTAATGTGAAATATTATAAGGACTATGGGGATTTTTTTGTCAAAAATCCCCAGGGCCAGAAAGTATTTATTTCAAAAAAAGCGAGTCACAGATGCGACCGGTTCTGTTACGAATCTGACCTTTACCTGATTTTTGGGAAGGAGTCTGTGGGATTGCCCGAAGAGATGCTCCTGGAAAACCATGATTCCTGTGTGAGAGTGCCAATGTCTGCCGATACCAGATCCTTAAATCTGGCTAATACAGTGGCGATCTTAAGTTATGAGGTCATGCGGCAGCAGGATTTTTCCGGGCTTAAGATCGAGGGTGGTTTACCCTCAAAAGGAGAATAAGATGAAAAAAAAATATAGTTTTAGCGGGATCATGATAGGGTTTTTGGTGCTTTTTGTGGGTCAGACAATTGGGGCTGCTGCTCTGCCGGAGCCTTCGGGACAGATTGTAAACGGCTTCAGAGTGTTATCGGTCACGGGTCATCCAACCAAATGGATTGTCTTTCGCGGGGATTATATAAAATTTAAGGTTGCCCCCGGCCTGGTTGATCCGGTTCTGTCCATTCCCTCCCTGTCCATTGAAAAAGAGTTGGTTCCCGACCCTGGGCAAGCCCCCTATTTTAAGATGAAGAAGGTTGGAACCTTTGATTGGTCCATAGGTTCCCTTGTGGGGACCCTTAGGGTTGTCGAATACAACCAGGTTAATTACGAAGCAATTTCAGCTCAACAGGCCCAAAAGGTGATTGATTTGTTCAATCCAATGATCCTGGATGTCAGAACGCCAAGGGAATACGCAGGGGGGCACCTTGAAAATTCAGTTCTGATACCTGTTCAAAAGCTGCAGTCCCGTTTTGGCGAGTTGGCAGATTTCAAGGATGAGCCTATTCTGATCTATTGTGCCACGGGAAATCGAAGTACGGTTGCTTCAAAAATTCTCATTGATAAAGGCTTTATCCGGATTTTTAATCTAAAACACGGCATAGCGGACTGGAAAAAAAATAAGTACACCATTGTCAAGTGATCGAGTTCACCCAAATCCACCGCCTAATTTTTTATACACCCATCCAAAGCTAAATCGGGGGATTTTTTTTAAGATCGTGCGCCTATTTAGGATTTGTTAAGTTATACCAAGCCTGTCGGTAGTGGTGAAGTAATATCAAACAACTCGGATAGATCTATTGATAATGTCTATGTACCTATTTATTCTCATATATATTCTAAAGGTGGGAAACCAATTCTGTTAGAGGCCACACTAAGTATTCGTAACACAGACTCAAATAATCATATGGTTATCAATGAGGCAAACTATTACGATACAAAAGGAACATAATCAAATCCTACGTTAAGGTGCCAATTAAAATTGCTCCACTTGCCACTATGGAATTTTTAGTTGAACAAAAAAATATAAAAGGAGGGTCAGGGGCAAATTTTATAGTGGCCTGGGCATCAGATCTGTCAGCAAGTACTCCTATAGTTGAAGCTGTGATGATAGGAACGAAGGATGGACAGAATGTATCCTTTGTAAGCCGGGGTGTTAAAATTGGGCGCTGATAGGAGGGCAATTTTGTACGCTGATTGACATGCAAGTTCTCTCAAAACATCATTCTTAATGACTGTATATCTGCCTTTTTCGTTACTTCGAAATCCAGATTAAAGGGGACTTGCAATCCCATATGGTTTAGTTTAACTTATTAGGATTTTTTAAGAAAAGTCATCTTTTCTGTGCTCTTTGAGCGAGTCATATTATTTGAGGCTTTTGCTTGTTCCTGGAAAAGCCGGGAGCGTAATCAAGATAGCTATAAAAGGAAATATATGAATTTAACAAAACATCCAGTGCAATCACAGAGGCATTTTTTGCGAGAAGAAGCAGGCCTGATTGCCGGATTGATTACCCTGGCCATATTTCTGGCTATGGCTGGAACATGGTTTCCCTCAATATCTGGAACAAAATCCCTACTGTTGTTCACTTGGCTTTTTCCGGTGATGCTATGGCTCTCTTTCGGTGTTGTTCACCATGCGGACTGCCTGGCTGTTAAGCTGGGTGAACCATACGGCACCTTGATTCTGACCCTGTCTGTCATCAGTATAGAGGTGGTTATGATCTCGGCTGTCATGCTTACCGGGGCTGAAAACCCAGTCCTGGGACGGGATATGATGTTTGCCGTACTCATGATTGTGCTCAACGGACTTATTGGTATTTCATTGCTATGTGGTGGCATTCGGCATTTGGAACAAACCCATAATCTACAGGGGGCCAATACCTTTCTGGCGGTCTTGATTCCGCTTGCCGTCCTCAGTCTTATCTTGCCCGTCTTTACCACCTCAACTGAGGTGGGGACCTACTCTCTGATGCAGATGATCTTTATCGCACTTGCTTCGGCAGGATTATACGGTGTGTTTCTGGTGATTCAAACCATGCGACACCAGGGTTTTTTTTCCATTCCAGGGTCTTCTCCGAAAGATGACCATGGCCATGATATTTTGATGATTCGGTCTTTGGGATATCATGCAGTTTTGTTGGTAGCCAATATACTTCCCATTGTATTACTCTCAAAAAATATGGCAAAAATAATTGACTATCAAATATCTGCCTTCCAGGCCCCTGTAGCATTTGGCGGGGTTATAATAGCAGTTTTGGTCCTGGCACCCGAAGGGCTGGCTGCCATAAATTCCGCCCTGGGAAACAGGCTGCAGCGTTCTGTAAATATATGCCTGGGATCTGCCCTGGCAACTATTGGGCTGACGGTTCCCTCCATCCTGCTTATCGGGATTATCACAGGTCAGAAAGTTATCCTTGGCCTTGAACCGGTTGACCTAGTTCTCTTGATCAGTACAATTGTTGTTTCCATTGTGACGTTTTCCAGCAATAGGACCAATGTCATCCATGGAATCGTTCACTTAATTCTTTTTATATCCTACATTGTTATGATATTTGATTGATCAGTCCCAACGGTCTTCCAATATTAAAAGGGTAGCTTGTGGTTGGCCTTACTGTTGAAAAGCCAATCTTATAACTTGAAAAGTTGATGTTTCAAGAGTCAAGATAACTTGCCTTTGGAGAAAAATCCGGATCTTCAATTGTTCCAACTGATTATTTTCGGTATCCTTGAGAAGGATTTATAGCAAAGTCTTTCCATGAGCGTCTATCAACATAATTCGGAAGATCAAAAATTCTAAGGAATAATGTCACAATTTGATATTGTAATTTGGCAAATCAAAAGCGATTTTATATGTCTATATTCAAAAAGAGTTGATAGGTGTTTCTACTAAGTGTCTCATATTTTTCCTAGTATCCCGCATTCCGGGTTGCTGAATTCTGCAAACAAGGGAGATCTCATAATTCGAGGCGGTGCAGATAAAAAAGGGGCCTGGCACCAGTAGTTGCCAGGCCCCTTTGGGGTCTTGTTGATGGTTGCTTGATCTATCTCAGGCAGATACCGGCTCAATGTTGATGGCACAGACCTTGAACTCAGCAGGGATTTTGGCAGTGGGATCAAGCTCACCGTTGGTCAGTTCATTGGCCGCCGCATTGGCAAAGTGGAAGGGGATAAAAACCGTTCCCTCCACCGCCTTTGAGGATACCTTGAGTTTGGCCGTGATTTTGCCCCTCCTGGAGGAAACGTCCACCATTTCTCCGGGGTTCAGTCAAGAAACTCCAATATGATATAAGGCAACTCGCAGAAACTATTGATTTAAAACAAATCTCGGCATACTCAGAACCGGAACCTGAATCCCTCTTAATCGATATAAATTCTATTAAAACCGCAATAGATATTCTCGAACCAGACGACTACGCTGCATTTGAAAGTGATGAGGGAATTTCAAAATTTAATAAAAAATTGGAAATTTCTACTGAAATTATCCGAAGGATAAGGAAATGCTTTTTTGCCTTTTGTCAAGAAACAGCTAAAAACTTTTTATAACTCTGAAAAATATGAAAAATATGCCTCCGTCCCAGAAGGAACACAACATGTTGTGGTCCTTTAGGGACGGGG
>PIVS01000415.1 GCA_003353855.1 Desulfobacteraceae bacterium | reverse complement strand
TATCGGAGCGAGCCTTCCGACCGGTAAAATTCTAAAAATTGAAGTTGGCAATTCACCTGTGTAGGAGAGTGAAAATGTCCAAAAAAACTACCATTTTTTGTTAAAGATTCCGAGGTCTGAATTAACTCTTCATCAAGGAGAAGGGAAATACAAGTGAGCACTGAAATACCGTTTGGAGAGATGATTCCCTATACCATTACCCGGTATAGAAAAGAGCAGATGTTTGAGGAGGAGACGGCTGTGGCAACAGAAACACCTTTGACCTTTGTGGTTAATGACCATGAGATTGCAACCCTCATGTGCACCCCCTCCAATTTAAAAGCCTACACCTATGGATTTCTCTTTACTTCCGGGTTCATTAAAGGACCCGAAGATATCCTTGCCTATGAATGCGATGAAAAGAAATGGCGGGTGGATATCCGGGTTAAAGATTTTATTGATCCTGAATTATTGGGCCAGCGGGTATATACCTCTGGGTGCGGCAAGGGGGTGATGTACACCTCCATGGTGGAACTTTCCGCCCGGCATCCCATTGAGAGCAGGATCCGGATCAATGGGGAAAAGATTATTGCTGCCATGCAATGGCTCCAGGGCTGTTCAGACCTTCACCACAAGACCGGCGGGGTTCATTCCGCCGCCGTCAGTATCAAAGGAGACATACCCAAATTTCACATTGATGATATCGGACGTCACAACGCAGTAGACAAGGTTATCGGCACACTTCTACTGGAGCGAACAGACCCAGGGGAAATTGTGCTGCTCGCGACGGGCAGGATCTCTTCGGAAATTTTGCACAAGGCCCGGCGCATTTCCATTCCTGTCCTGGCATCCCGGGGGGCCCCCACCCACCAAAGTATTTTGCTGGCAAAGGAAATGGGCATTACCATTATAGGCTTTATCAGGCGAACCAATTTTGCACTGTTCACCCATCCGGAAAGGATTGTCACCCCATGAAACATCTCTTGCCCGGCATGAATGAGAATGTTTTTTTTAATCCGGCTGTTCCCCATAATTTGCGGGAACAGCTTTAACTCAGGAGGAAATATGAATTCCCAAGACATTTTTAAAAGTGCGCTTACCTATGAAAAAAAAATTCGGGACCTCTACCTGTCTGCCGTTGACATCATCGATGATGACAGGGGAAAAGATCTTTTTAAGGCCCTGGCCAATGATGAACAATCCCATGTGGATTTTCTGGAATACAGCCTGGAGCGTCTATCCTCGGCCAGGGAAATTGATATTGAAAAGCTGGTATTCCGCCTTCCTTCGACCATTAACGACGATGTCAGCCGAATGGAGAAAAAAATTCCCGAACATATGCTTGGGGATATAAAGCGGGCTTTGAATGCAGCTCTTTCCCTTGAGGTTGAAACCAGTCAATTTTATAAAAAAGCCTGGGATAATTCCACGGGTCAGGTAAAGGAAATCCTTAAAAAATTCTATGAAATTGAACAAAGTCATGTGGAACTGGTCCAGATTCAACTGGATTATGCATCGGGGAACGGATATTGGTTTAATTTCATGGAAATAGATATGGAAGACTAACAACTATTAAGTCTTAAGAGGATATAATGACACTGCCTGGCAATATGACATCGGATATGCTCATTGTTTTTGCTTTCTTAATCTTTGTCATGGGGCTTTTTGTGTTTGAAATTGTCCGGGTGGACATGGTGGGGCTTCTCATGATGGTATTGCTGCCCCTTTCCGGTGTCATTACGCCATCCGACGCCATCAGCGGCCTAAGTTCCAATGCCGTGGTTTCCATCATTGCCGTGATCATCATCGGACATGGGCTGGACAAAACCGGGGTAATGAATGTCTTTGCCCACTATATCACTCGGTTTTCAGGGAAAAGCCAAACTAAGATGATGGCATTTATCTCCGGAACCGCTGCAATCATTTCCAGCTTTATGCAGAATATCGGGGCTGCCGCCCTCTTCCTTCCCGCCACCAACCGCATGTGCAAACAACTCAATGTGCCCGCATCCCAGGTACTCATCCCCATGGGATATTGTGCTGTCATCGGCGGCTGCATCACCCTGGTGGGATCAAGTCCCCTGATCCTTCTCAATGATCTCATGGCCACCTGGTGGTTCAACAACCAGTCCATGTTAGGGGAGAAACCCTTTGAACCCTTTGGCCTTTTCAGTGTGGCCCCCATCGGTATTTCCCTGGTCATCTCTGCCATTCTCTATTTCATCTTTCTGGGAAAATTCGTACTTCCCAAGACAAAGACCCAAATCGATTCCTGCTCTCTTTTAAACTATGATCTGGAATGCACATATGGCCGGGAAGTCAGCAAAGTTTTTGAACTGCAGGTGCCCGACTATTTTTATACCCGGAGACTTGAAGAGCTTAAACTGCGTCCCCTTTACCATGCTACGGTGGTATGTATTTCCAAGCATAGCGGACGGTACCGGGTGGATGTGCCGGGCCGGGCAGATGTAATTGAACCCAATGATGTGGTGGGCATCGTCAGCAATCCCGAACATATCCAAAAGCTTGCAGCGGATATGAGATGGACCCTATGCGATGACCTGAACATGCTCAACGGGGTTTTATCCGTGGATCATTCAGGCATCACCGAAGCCATTGTCACCCCCAGATCCGAATTGGTGGGCAAGACCTTACATTCCTATGGCTTTAGGAAAAAGCTCCAGATAAACCCCCTGGCCTTGTACCGCAGGGGAGAAGTCATTCTGGAAGAAATTTCAAAAATTAAAATTCAGTCAGGGGATGCCTTTCTCCTCCACGGGGAATGGGAAAAATTCCATTTGCTAAAACGGAAACCCATCCTGACATTTACCGAACACCTCCAGGGAGAAATCATGCACCCGGAAAAAGCAGGCCTTGCAACGGCCTGCCTCATCCTGGCCCTGGTCCTGGCACTGGGTTTCAAGATTCAATTATCCATTGCTCTCTTGACAGGGGCGGTGTGCATGATTCTCACCCGGGTTTTAACCCTGGATGAAGCCTATAATAGTGTGGACTGGATGACGGTGTTCCTCCTGGCAGGATTGATTCCCTTGGGAATAGCCTTTGAAGAAACAGGGGCCGCCATGTTTCTTGCCACCTTTCTTGCCGGCCTTGCCAAGGGCGGATTGACCCCCATAATTCTTTTTTTGATAATTGGCGTTTTAACTTCTTTTTTTACCCTGGTCACTTCCAATATCGGTGCCACCGTGCTCATGATCCCCCTTGCCATGAACATGTCGACCCATTGCGGGGCAGACCCGCGAATGGCTGCGCTGATGGTGGCAGTGGCTGCATCCAACACCTTTATTCTGCCCACCCACCAGGTCAATGCTCTGATCATGCGACCGGGAGGCTACAGGGTCAGGGATTATGTCAGGGCCGGCAGCGGTATGACCTTGCTCTATCTGACCGTGGTAATGGTGATCATGTATTTTTTATACGGCATCACGGTGTAACAGGAGATCCCCATGAAATCCATTGATTCTCCACGCATTTTAATCGATGAATCCTTTGCAGCTACCGGGGCTGAAACACCAAGGATCAGCAGGCAAAGGACAAAAACACAGACAAAAATCAGGTATCATGGAAAAACTTGAGCAAAGGATCTGAGCTGATGATATAATAAACATCGCCAATTGCCTCTGTTTCTTTTTTATCCATGATCTTGATCTCGGAATTAAATTTAACCGTTGCAATAATGGCCAGTTTTTTCTTTTTATCCTTGGCCATGTCAAACTGGGCAGATGTAAACTTCTCTTTTTTGCCCCAGGCCCAATATACCACCTTGTCATGGGCGGAGACGGTGGGATCTTCATAGGCCATGAACAATTCCCCGATCAAAGACTGAACCTTTTTCTGGGGTAATTTTTCAAACTGCTCAAAAATAACAAGCACACGGCTGGTTTTCCTGTCTGCAACAATGTTCAGGTTCTTATCCTTGAATTTAAACACTTTTTTGGAAGCCGCGTCCATGGGGTTTTTGGCAGCGATCTCCTCCTGATCCCCGGTCAGTTCAGCCCCCAGCACATACCCCTGCCTTTGGATCTTCAGGTTTTCAACCTGGCTGAATAAAGATTCCAGCTCTCCTGCCAAAGAGATGCCCGCCGTGAAAAAAAGGAAAGAACATGCGGCAAGTATGCCTATAATTTTTTTACCCATAACATCCTTTGCATAAATGAGTCAGGCAGGAAGACCCTCTTGGGATCTTCCTGCCTAAAATCATTGTTAATGATAAGTTTACAAAACTATCTCGAGTTTACTGATTATACCGCAGCTTGTTTTCTTCTTCAATGAGCTTCATGGTCTCAGCAGACCCTCCGGTTTTTATCCAGAGATGCTCAGGTTTTGCCAAAAGCGCGGCGATGTGTTTTTTATACTTTTCACCCATACCGGCATGGTCAGCCAGTTCCTGGACCTCGGGCAAAAATTCCTGGTAAAAATTCCGGGAAATCTCATACATGCCGTGCCAGTGGGTATAATCCGGTGCAAACATGGCCGCTGC
>PIVS01000414.1 GCA_003353855.1 Desulfobacteraceae bacterium | reverse complement strand
ATTGTTCTTGAGGGCCCCTCGGATGAACTGCAGGACAACCCGGATGTCAAAGAATTTTACATGGGTATCACCAAGGGCGGGGGCAGAAAATCCTTTAAGGATGTTAAATCCTACAAGAGGCGCAAACGGTGGATGTGATCCACCTGCTGGATGTAGACTGCAAATTTAGGAGTTCAAAATGAAGATACTGGTTGGATACAATGGTGGAGAAGTCGGCAGGGTTGCATTATCCCTTGCAAGAGATACGGCAGGCATTCACAGTGCCTTTGTCTATGTGGTCACATCCATGGAAGGGGGAAGTTCTGAAAAACAGGCAGATATTATCAAAGCAGAGGAAGACCTTGAGTTTGCAAGGCAGCTCATGGAAAACTCCGGTATCCAGTGCGAGGCTCAGCAGAGCGTCAGGGGACTTTCCTCCGGCGAAGACCTGGTAAAATTTGCCAGGGAAAATGATATCGATCATATTTTTCTGGGCATACGAAAAAAATCCCTGGCCCAGAAAGCCATTCTTGGTTCCACAGCACGATATGTGATTTTAAAGGCCCCATGCCCCGTCACCACGGTCAAGTTTGACATTAAAGCAATTTTTCCCGAAGATCTTTTAAAGGATAGAAGAGTGGTGGTGGTGGATGATGAACCGGATATTCTTGAAACCATTGAAGAACTCTTGGATATGTGCACCCTTGAGACGGCCAACTCCTTTGATGCAGCCAGAAAATTGATTGAAAACAACAGATATGACCTGGCAATACTTGATATCATGGGAGTCAGCGGATATGACATTCTGGAACTTGCCAGGGAGAAAAAAGTTCCCGCACTCATGCTCACGGCCCACGCCCTGACCCCGGAAAATCTAAAGGAATCCATCCAAAAAGGAGCAGACTCCTACATTCCCAAGGATGAACTGGCAAATCTAACCGCCCATGCGGCAGATGTAATTCGCGCCAGAATAGAGGGCAAAGAGGGGGGATCATGGTTTTCCAATCTAAAACCCTTCTTTGACAAATCATTTGGCAAAGGCTGGCGGGATAAGGACCGTTCCTTCTGGAACTCCTTTGATGATAAATACGGGGGATAATTGAACTCCAGCTAAAGGATGAAATCTATCCATGGTTTCATCCTTTAGCTGGCCTTGTTCATTCAAGCGTATAGGCAAAACCACCATATTTCAGGCCTGGTTCCCAAACAGCCTTATAACTGCAGGACAGTCATAAAAAAATTTACCCCCCAAACCCCGTGATGAAAATTTAAGCATAAGTTTCTTGACATTGTATTCAAATCTGATAGATCAATTAAATATCTTAATTTTCTGTTTTAAATTCGTGTGGAAGTCCTGGGAATAAAAAAGGGATGATCGTCTTTGCAATCTTGTTTTGGATGGGAATCGTCCAGTCCGATGTACTGGCCTTTGCCCTGAAAGTAAAAACCAATGCAACCCTAAAACGCATCGCAAAAAAACCCTTAGATGATTTTTCCCCTCTACAACGAAGAAATCCATCTTTTGGGAAAAAACGCAATTCTGTCCTTTGACGATTTAGACGGAAAAAGAGTGGCCATCGGCAAGGAAGGCAGTGGTTCATACATGACATCCCGGTTCCTGTTTGAAGTGTCCGGAATAACACCGGAAGAGATACTGCCCCTTGGGCCGGAGGATTTATCCGATTGCCCCCCTGTCGGTCACCAAGAGGGCGTTCTCTATTCCCACCACCCCCTTGGCAATAAGGGAAAGGATAAAATCTACTGAAGACCCTTGATCCTTGTAGCTATTTCGCTTACGGGGGTGAGCCGGGTGTATTCGTTACTACTTATAATCATAGAACCCTTTTCCGGTTTTACGGCCAAGCCAGCCGACTTCAACATATTTTCTCAGCAGAGGGCAGGGTCTGTATTTGGAATCCTTGAACCCGTCATAAAGGGTTTCCATGATGGCAAGGCAGGTGTCCAGGCCGATGAGATCTGCCAGGGCCAAAGGTCCCATGGGATGGTTCATGCCAAGCTTCATCACCGTATCAATATCTTCGGCCTTTCCCACGCTCTGGTAGAGACAGAAAATGGCTTCATTGATCATGGGCATGAGTATCCTATTGGCAATAAAGCCGGGAAAATCATTGGCCTCGGCCGGAGTTTTATTAAATTTTTCACACAACTCCCAGGTCAGATCAAAGGTTTCCCGGGAGGTGGCAATGCCTTTGATAACCTCCACAAGTTTCATCACCGGCACGGGATTCATAAAATGCATGCCGATGATTTTCTCAGGACGTGCGGTTCTGGCGGCAATTCTGCCAATGGGGATGGAGGAAGTATTGGTGGACAGGATTACATGGGGGGGACAGATTTTGTCCAAATCTTCAAAAATTTTGAATTTAAGGTCTTCCCGTTCCACGGCAGCTTCCACAACAAAATCAACCCCTGCCATGTCGGAAAGATCGGTGGTGGTCTCAATCCTGGCCAGAATCGCCTCTTTTTGGCCCTCATCCAGTTTGCCCTTGGAAACCATCCGGTCCAGATTCCTGGCGATGGTGGCCATGCCTTTATCGCAAAAATCCTGCTGTATATCGCTCATCAGAACATTAAGCCCACTGGCAGCTGCCACCTGGGCAATACCGTTGCCCATCTGGCCGGAACCGATCACACCAAATTTTTCAACACCCATTTTGTCTCCTTTTCCCACCTATATTGAGATACATTTAATTAATTATTTACAAATTATTGCTAAGCATTAACGATTAACAATCAGGGCAACCGCTTCTCCACCGCCCAGACAAAGGGATGCAAGCCCTGTCTTCACATCCCGTTTTTCCATTTCATAGAGCAGGGTGGTCAGTATCCGGGCGCCGGAGCCGCCAATGGGATGTCCCAGCGCCACACTACCGCCGTTGACGTTTACCTTTTCAGGATCCAGTTCCAGAACCTTATTGATCCCCACGGAAGTTCCGGAAAATGCCTCATTGATTTCAAACAGATCAATATCGGAAACATTAAGTCCCTGTTTTTTCAGCACCTTGGGAATGGCATAAATAGGCGCCATCAGGACATATTTCATGTCAATGCCAAAGGAGGCCTGGGCACCTATTTCAGCCATGATGGTACAGCCCAATTCCCTGGCCTTTTGCTCGCTCATGATCACAAGAGCTGCTGCACCATCGGAAATAATGGAAGCATTACCGGCGGTTCCCACCCCATCTTTTTTAAAGGCCGGTCTCATCTTGGTCAAAAATTCATAGCTGGAATCCTGGGGGCATTCATCTGTATCAAAAACCATGGAATCCCCTTTTCTACGGGGCACGGAAACAGGAACAATCTCATCCTTGAACCGACCGGCAGCCACGGCAGCATTGGCCCTTTCATAAGACTTTGCTGCAAACCGATCCTGATCTTCCCTGGTCACTTCCCAGCGTTCACAGCAAAGCTCATTGGACATGCCCATGTGGAAATCATTGACAATATCCCAGAGCCCGTCGTGGATCATATGATCTTCAATCCGGCCCGGTCCCATTCGGTGGCCCCAACGGGCCTTATCCATGTAATAGGGAGTCATGCTCATATTTTCCATACCGCCGGCCACCACCACATCGGCATCCCCGCACTGGATCGCCTGGGCTGCCAGCATCACAGCCTTAAGGGATGATCCGCAGACCTTGTTTATGGTAATGGCTTCAACTTCCCAGGGAAGCCCGGCTTTAACCACTGCCTGTTTGCCGGGATTCTGTCCGTACCCGCAGGGAAGGACCATTCCCATTATACATTCATCGATCTCTTTTTCCTCTATATTGGCCCGCTTAATCGCTTCTTTGATTACAATGGCGCCAAGATCGGTGGCACCTATCTTGCTCAATGTCCCGCCGAAGCTGCCCAGAGGTGTGCGTGTTGCACTGACGATAACTGCTTTATTCATTGGTAACTCCTCAATTTAAACTTGAATTTTAAACTACTAACCTTAACCCGGCTTTTTCACAAATTCATCCAAAACTATTACATATTTCTTCTATATTTGCCACCCACTTCATACAAGGCTTTGGTAATGGTGCCAAGAGAACAGCACTTCACTGCGTCCATGAGCTGGGCAAACATGTTCCCACCGTTCAAGGCCCTGTTTTTCAGTGCCTCAAGGGCCTGTTCCGATTCATTTGCATGGACGGTTTTAAAGCTGTCAAGCCGTTCCAGCTGCTCATCTTTCTGCTCATTGGTGGCCCGAGACAATTCCAGGTGATCGGTCATTTCCGCATAATTGGCATCCGGGTCTTCAAAGGCATTGACACCGATGATGGGAAATTCACCTGAATGTTTCAAATACTCGTAATACATGGACTCTTCCTGGATCTTGCCCCGCTGGTAACCGGTTTCCATTGCACCCAGGACCCCGCCCCGTTCCGTAATCCGTTCAAACTCAATGAGGACTGCCTCTTCCACCAGATCCGTGAGTTCATCTACGATGAAGCTGCCCTGGAGGGGATTCTCATTCTTGGCAAGTCCCCATTCCCT
>PIVS01000037.1 GCA_003353855.1 Desulfobacteraceae bacterium | reverse complement strand
GCAAGCCCGGATGCAGGTTCGGCAAATAAAAGATCCCCTCTGCTCCCGACCGCAGTGGATTCCCAGGAGTTTCTTTCCGCTTTTCGGGTAACATCAATTGTGTAGGAAGATTCTTCATAGCCGTCACCCACTACGGCGGAAATGATATCCTCATCGGTCACCGAAACAGAATTGCTCAGAAAATTTGACTCAAGGGATAAATTAAGGGCATCTGATTTTACGGAAAAAAGTTTTACATTGACCGTGTTATAGGCGTCAACCTGGGTCTGGAGGGTTGTTTTTTTGTTTTCTTTGATATTGATCTGGGCCGTATCAATTTCCTTAAGCTGATCAAGGATGTTCTGGAGGTCCAGTGTGGACCCTATTCCCAACGATGTAATTGATCCTGTTGCCATGGTGTCTCTCCATAAAAATATTCTTCCCAAAATAGGTGCAGATCACGCATGAAAATTATCTGCCCTTATAATATACCTTATCGGATAGGGATATAAAACATTAAGAAAAATAATTTTCTGTAAATCCTTGTCAGGGGTCGCCACCCATACATTCTTTAAAAAGAACAGGCCACCCATGTTTTTTTTAAAGTTATTCATTGAACCGTCGATACTTACTCTTAGGCTTGGATATTTGGCAACTTTAAAAAAGCAGATTTTTAACTAATTTTTTTTAAAGGGAGGTGATGGGTCGCAAAAAGCTGAATATCTGAATCTATAAAAACAAGGGAAAGGATTCCCTTATTAACACTCTCAAGGAGGAATAAAACATGGCACTAAGAATTAATACCAATATCGCAGCAATGAACGCCCACAAGAACATGATCAAAACCGACAATGCTCTTTCTGAATCCCTTGGAAGACTGTCCAGTGGTTTGAGGATCAACAAGGCGGCTGACGATGCTTCAGGCATGGGTATTGCGGACTCTCTTCGCTCCCAGTCCCTTGGTCTTGGCCAGGCAATCAGGAATGGTAATGATGGTATCTCCATTGTTCAGACCGCTGATGCTGCTTTGGAAGAGTCCATTAATATTGTTAACATGATCAAACAAAAATCCATTCAGTCGGCCCAGGACGGACAGACTACGGATTCCCGTAAAGCCATCCAGGCAGATATCACAAAGCTTAGAGACGAGCTTGATATTATCGCCAAAACTACTTCATTTAACAATCAGAAACTTCTTTCCGGTAATTTTACCAACAAGAAATTCCAGATTGGTGCATATTCCGGTGAAACGATTGATATCTCAATTCAGTCTTCGGAAGCTGGTAAGATAGGTCATGTCAGTACGTCTGATCTGACTTTTGCAAGTGAAGGTACCGCTGAGTTGGCTATCTATAGTAATCAGCTGAATGAAACCTTTAACCTGAATTCTTTTGAAATAGCCTATGACAATACCCGGGAAAACGGTATTGGCGCAGTGGCAGATGCCATAAACGTGCTGAGCGATAAGTTGGGAATAACTGCCTCTGCTTCAGTAACCAGTACTACAGATGGCATAATCAATGCCGGTACCACGGGTGACAACTTTGCCATCAACGGTATTAAATTCGGCGCAATAGTTGTTTCTGAAAATGATTCAAGCACCCTGGTTACAGAAATCAATCAAAAAACAGATCAGCATGGTGTTATCGCCTCTCTGGATCGAGGATTTCTGACCCTGACTTCCACAGATGACCGGGCCATTGAGGTCACCCAGGACGCCGCAACAACAGCTGTTCTTGGCAACACGACAAGTATGTCCACCCTGGGTACGATCACGCTTACCCAGCAGGGAAGTGCTGCTATAGATGTCAGCAATCGGGCTGGCGGTGCTGCCGTGGCGGTACTGGATGACCGCATTGATTTGGCTGGTGTGACCACTACTAAGATTGACTCGGAACTTGCCTCCGGATCAGTTGTTATGTCCGGTTCTACCGTCAGTGCCGGCTCAGTCCTGAGCACTGGCACGGTAAAAGTGGAAACCTCCGGTGCCGTTAGTACCACGGGCACCAGTGTTGTAGGTTCTGGTTCTGTAATTAGTTCCGGCTCCACAATTGCTGCAAACACTACTCTGACAGGCCAAATTAATGCCTCGGGCGCTACCATCACTGCTACGGGTGTCTTGGGAAGTGGCTCAACTTTTGATTCTGGCAGCGTCATGGGGGCGGGCACCGTTTTGCATGCGGATAATTTCTATAATGCAAGCCAAACAGGGGCTCTGGCTGGTCAATCCACCTTGACTCAGGGTTCTGTTTTGACCTCTGGCTCAACTTTGGTAGCTGGTAGTTATATGCTGACTTCGGATTATGACGTGAGTGAATATACCTCTGCAACAGTAAACACCTCGGGCGCATATACCATATTCACTCAAGATGCTGCTGCATCCGGTGATGTTACTTACACAACCGGCGGTGTTACCTTGGCTGCCGGTTCCGACATTGAATCTGGTTCTACCTTTAAAGATGGTTCGGTTATAGGGGGCGATTTTAGCACATCCGGCGCGAACACAACGGCCACTGAAGACATGACTTTACTTGCTGGTTCTGCACTTAGTGGCGCTATTTTACAGGAAGATACCAATCTATCTTCAAATTTAGTTGTCGCTGCGACCACCGGCTATACATTGGGCGCTGATATGACCCTGGAAGCCGGTTCTACCCTAACATCAGGAAGCACATTGGGAGATGACACGGCCCTTTCCGATGACTTTATTAATGCTGATGCCTTCACTGTAGTCGGCAACAATATGGAGTTAACGGCCGGTTCGTCTCTTACCAGTGGCTCCGTTCTTACTGACGGCTCATCCATTGGTGCTGACATAACACTGGTTGCCAATGAAATTGTGGATAAAAGCACTGATATGCGGTTGGCAGCAGGTTCCTCTCTGGCTGCCGGCAGTACCATCACCGCCGGGACTTTTCTGACCAATGATGTGCTGGCCAGTGATGGTGTAACCTACACGGCCGGGTCTGAACTTGGTTCTGATATCATTACTGCCGAGACCACAACCATGACCAATACCATGACTCTGGGCGGCGGATCGATCCTGCTGGCTGGCAGTACCCTGGCGGCCAACGGTGTGGCAACAGATGATGCATCTCTTGGCAGCACTGCCGGTGGAGGGTCCTACCGACTTTCAGACCTTGACGTTACCACCCAGGAAGGCGCTCAGATTGCAATCTCGATTGCGGATGCTGCGCTCAAAAACCTGGACAAGGTACGATCGGATCTTGGTTCTGTCCAGAATCAGCTGACCTCAACCATTGCCAATATTTCCACAACAAGGGTAAATGTTGCAGCGGCTGAGTCCACAATTCGCGACGTTGATTTTGCTGAAGAGTCATCTAACTTTACAAAAATGCAGATTCTGGCCCAGGCAGGGACATTCGCAATGTCACAGGCCAACTCAAGTGCTCAGGGCGTATTGAGTCTGCTCCAGTAGTTTTTTAAACCACTGGCAGGTTACATGAATGGGGCAGCAGCTGTAATGGCTGCTGCCCCATTTTTTTGCTTGTATGCTTATAAGCCAGGCCATTGGAAATTTCTTTGCATTCCTAGGCCGGATCCGATGCTTATCTGCCTTTATAGTATATCCGAACAAAATTTTGACAAATCAATATTAAATGAGGTAAGTTATTGGGCGAACCTGGGTTAAAGCATTTTACGCCATGATATGTAGTTTATTGTAAAGGAGAAGGTATTTGAGAATTTTACTGGTTGTCTATGATAACGATTCCTACATCCACTGGTTTCCCCAGGTTGAAAGTATTGTTAGTATCATTTTTTAATGATGAAGCATATGACGTGCGTGTTATACACTCAACTCTCATTGAATCTGTTCTCATTAAAATATTTTCCCAATACTGAAATAGCTCAAATGGCTATAGAAGCCGGATTTATAACTGAAGCGGATTTGGATGATTATCGGAATTCAAAAGATATAATTCGTATTAAAAATATGGTTAAACCGTTCCTGAGTTAAATATCATGATAGGTCTGGAAAATTAGGCCCTTGACAATTAGTTGTATTTTAATAAACATGTTATCTTATGAAAAATTCTAATAAAAAACTGGAATGCCCCATCTGCGGTTCAATGAATTTGGATCAGATACATGACCGGATCTGGTCTGCCCCGGATAAAAAGGTATATTACTGTAAGGATTGTCTTGTGGGCTTTTTGAATCCCATGATGACAAAAGCGGAAGAAAAAACTTTTTATGCTGCATATAATGAACATACAAAAAAGCGCGGCGTTACCGTGACGACCGATCCCTTGGAGTTTCACCAGAAAAGTGTTCCGGAAGCTCTGATCAGATGGGAAAGAATAAATCATTTTTTTAAAGAGGGCTCCAGAATTCTTGAAGTTGGCGGATCAACAGGGGCCTTTCTTGAAATATGTTCACAAGTTTGTGAGTGTGTTTGTGTTGAGCCGGATTCTTTGAATAGAAAGTTTGCTTCACAGTTCTGTATTGCTCAATATGAATATATAGAGGATGTTCCGGATTCGGAGAAATTCGATGTGATCTGCCTGTTCCATGTTTTTGAGCATATTCAAAACCCCGGAGCTTTTTTGAAGAAATGCAGTCAGTTGATAAAGGATGGAGGCTTCATCATTATAGAGGTGCCGCATATTGAAGATCCTTTATTGTCTGTTTATGATTTGAAAGCCTATAAAGATTTTTATTTTCAGCCCATGCATCATTACATCTATTCTGCAAAGGCCCTGAAGCATGTATTTGAATCCGGGGGCTTTTTTGAAAAAGAGATTATCTATTGCCAGCGGTACGGCCTGGATAACCATCTTGCATGGCTTAAAAAAGGGAAACCGGGCGGGGATCCAAAATTGACAGAATTATTTGGGAATAACACCGAATATTGCAGTGTTCTGGAAAATACCGGAAAAACCGATACGATCATGTATGTTGCGGCAAAAGAACGATAATTATTATGAAAGATAATAAAAAAATCCTTGCCATAATACCTGCACGGGGCGGGTCCAAAGGCGTTCCAGGGAAAAATATAAAAATGCTGGCCGGCAAGCCTCTCATTGCCTGGACGATTGAGACGGCGCTTTCTGCGCCATGCCTTGACAGGGTTATTCTTTCCACAGATGATGAAAAGATATTAAAAATCGGGAAAAAATATGGAGCAGAGACGCCTTTTTTAAGGCCTGCCAGTATTGCAGGGGATGATACCACGGATATGCCGGTCTATGAGCATGCTTTAACCTGGCTGGCAGACAATGAAAAATTTTATCCGGATATAATTGTGTGGCTGAGGCCTACCACCCCCCTTAGGACAAGCAAAGATATTGAACAGGCTGTGGATCTTTTAATTCAAAAGAAGCCTGACTGGGTCCGTTCTGTATGTGAAGTAGAACACCACCCTTACTGGATGTATAAGCTCAATGAAGGCCTGATGGAACCATTTGTGGATGGGATAAAGATTGAAAATTTCATCAGACGCCAGTTGCTGCCGCCTGCCTACAGGCTTAACGGGGCCGTGGATGTTGGTTGGCGTTCGACGATTCTTGAGAAAAAACTTTTGTATTCCGGTGTGATCGAGGCGTATATAATGCCTGTGGACAGGAGCGTTGATATCGATACAAAACTGGATTTTAAAATTTCAGAAACAATAATGACACAGGAAAAAGATGAGTGATTTTGTCAGGATCAAAGAGTTTAAAATAGGAAGAGGAAATCCGTGTTTTATCATTGCAGAGGCTGGTGTGAATCATAATGGTGACATTGATTTAGCCCACAAGTTGATCGATGCTGCAAAACTTTCTGGTGCCGATGCCGTAAAATTTCAGAGTTTTAAAGCGGAAGCCCTTGTAACTCCCCACAGCAAGAAAGCCGATTACCAGCTTAATACAACCCAAGGCGATAATTCTCAATTTTCCATGCTGAAGCAACTTGAGCTGTCCATACAGGAACAGGCCCAACTAAAAAAGCATTGTGATGATCGAGGGATCCTCTATCTGTGTACGCCCTATGAACAGGAAAGTGCAGATTTACTCGAAAGCATCGGAGTGGAGGCCTATAAAATCGCATCCACGGATACTTCCAATATTCCTTTTCTTCGGTATCTGGCAAAAAAAGATATACCAGCCCTTTTGTCGACGGGGATGTCTTGTCTTGGAGATGTGGAAGAATCGGTCAATGAGCTGAAGATAAATGGACTTGAGGGGAAAATTATTATTTTACAATGCACTTCCGAGTATCCGGCTCCTTTGAAAGATATTAACCTGCTATCAATGAAAACCATGGAAACAGCATTTCACTGTCCTGTTGGGTTTTCAGATCATACGCCAGGATTGGGTGCAAGTCCCTGGGCCGTTGCAGCAGGTGCCTGTGTGATTGAGAAGCATTTTACCCTTGACAAAAATATGGAAGGCCCGGACCATAGGGCTTCCATTAATCCCAAAGAGATGGCTGAACTAGCTGCTATTGTCCGTGATGTGGAATTGGCACTTGGGAACGGCATAAAAAGAATAATGCCAAGTGAGCTTAAAAATAAATCTAAAATGCAAAAAAGTCTGGTTGCAGCACATAAAATTTTATCCGGGGAAACCATTAGAATAGAAGATGTTGTCTGTAAACGCCCTGGTACCGGCCTGGCGCCAAAATGGTTTGATAGGGTGGTCGGGAAACAGGCCGCAAAGGATATTGACAAAGAAGAGGTGCTTACCCTCGAGGCCATTTCCTGGAAGATAGAATAATGCCAAAGAAGATCCAATATTGCCTGATTGATATTACCTGGATAGACAAGCTTATTTGTTTTTTTGAAATGATTAAAAGCAAAAAAGAGGACAAGTATTTTCATCCTCATCCCTTTGATAAATTAAAAGCAGAAGAACTGGGCCACTACAAAGGCAATGATTTTTATTTTGTTCAAACAAGAGAACGTCAAATCTGTGGATACGGGATGTTGCGGGGCTGGGATGAAGGATTTCCTATACCCAGCTTAGGCATTATGATTCATCCGGATCACAGGGGAGAGGGGTTGGGAGAACAATTCTTGGACTTTCTCCATGAACAGGCAGGACAAAAAGGTGCAAAACAAATAAGGTTAAAGGTATATCCCGAGAACAAGGGGGCAATAGCGCTTTACAAAAAAAAAGGGTATGTTTTTTTAGATGTTAAGGAAGGACAATTACCAGGCTATGCCAAATTGTAAAAAAACATGATTTATATCTCTTCCGCATGTTCAAGACAAACGAATATCAGCCATGCCGTGACGGAGCTGGTTGAACTGGGGTTTAAGAACATTGAATTGACAGGAGGGACCCAATATTATGAGACCTATGAAAAAGATCTGATAGAGCTTAAGGATAAACACGGCCTTAATTTTTTAATTCATAATTATTTTCCGCCACCCGAAATTCCTTTTATATTGAACTTGGCATCCCTTGATAAGAATATATATGAAAAAAGCTTAAATCATTTAAGAAAGGCTCTTTATCTGACCCGTTCGTTTGGGGGAGATAAATTCGGATTCCATGCCGGTTTTTTTGTGGACCGCCCGGTTGGGGAAATCGGTAAAAAATTTGGCAGATCCCATTTATATGACAGGGAAAAAGCCATGAAAAATTTTATAGCCGGGTTTCATCTTCTTAAGAAGGAGTTCAAAGACATTGACCTTTATGTGGAAAATAATTGTTATTCAGCGTCTAATTATCAGGTATACGGCAGCAACTTCCCTTTTATGCTTCTGTCTTTTCAGGACTATAAGGAATTGAAAAATGAAATTGATTTCAACCTGCTTCTGGATATCGGGCACTTGATGGTAAGTGCAGGTACATTCCGTTCTGATTTTAAGAAAGAATTTCAGGATATGTTTGAAATTTCCGACTATATTCATATCAGCAATAATGATTCCAGGCATGACCAGAATCTTGGGCTGGCTGAAAAGAGCAGATTGTTTGAAATTTTAAGTGGGTGTGACTGGGAAAATAAAACAGTGAGTCTGGAAATCTATGAAGGCCTTGATGCGTTAACTGATACCTATTCAATCGTATCGTCATTTAAAAGGAGAAATGCATGAAAACAGCTCTGATCACAGGCGTAACAGGTCAGGACGGATCATACCTGGCCGACCTGCTTCTTGAAAAAGATTATACAGTATATGGGCTTAGGCGGCGCAGCAGTACCCATAATATTGAAAATATACAACACTTGCAGTTTGATCCCCATGTTAATAAAAACTCATTAAAATTGTTATATGGAGATCTTTCCGATTCAAGCAATCTTAACAGGCTGATAGATAAAATAAAACCGGATGAAATCTATAATCTAGCAGCCCAGTCCCATGTCCGTGTTTCATTTGATGTGCCGGAATATACTGCTGATGTTGATGCATTGGGGCCTTTGCGGATACTCGAGGCCATAAGGGAATCAAATGCTGCCACTCGTTTTTATCAGGCGTCCACAAGTGAATTATACGGGGATGTTCTTGAAACGCCTCAAACTGAAAAGACACCCTTTAATCCCCAATCACCCTATGCAATTGCAAAACATTATGCATTTCAGATTGTTAAGAATTATCGTGAGGCCTACAATCTGTACGCCTGCAATGGGATACTTTTTAATCATGAATCCCCCCGGCGCGGTCCAACGTTTGTAACAAGGAAAATTACCGTCACTGTTGCAAGAATTGTTAAAAAAATGCAGGAAAGGTTGTATCTGGGAAATCTGGATGCCAAAAGGGACTGGGGATATGCGCCTGAGTTTGTGGAAGCAATGTGGCAAATGCTTCAGCAGGAAAAACCAGAAGACATTGTTATTGGTACAGGAGAGACACATTCTGTACGGGAATTTGTTGAGCATGCCTTTGCCTATGTAAATATAGCCATTGTATGGGAAAATCAGGGGGTTGATGAGGTTGGCATTGATAAAAAAACAGGAAAAACCTTGGTCAGCATTGATCCCTATTATTATCGTCCCACAGAAGTGGATATTCTCTTAAGTGACCCGTCTTTGGCAAAAAAGAAGCTCAATTGGTCTCCGAAGACACGGTTTAAAGAGATCGTTGAAATTATGATGAAATCTGATTTGGAGAAGGTCTGATTATGCAAAAGCGTTTCACTTATATGAAAGAACGAATTGTCGATATTAGTATTTCGGAGAATAAATCAATCCGCGACATATTAAGGAAAATTGATAAAGGGGCTTTGGGGGTTGCGCTGCTTGTGGAGCCGGAAACCAATTTTTTTAAAGGTATTATTACGGATGGAGATGTGAGAAGGGCATTGCTTCAGGGGTTGGATCTCGATTCTCCAGTGTCACAAATTGTACGCCCTAAATCGATAACAGCTTCCATTGACATACCAACGGAAGAGATTTCCAAATTGTTTGGAGAGGCAGTTGGTGTTATTCCTTTGCTTGATTCAAACAACAGGGTGGTGGAACTGGCATTTTTTGATACCCGGGTTTATCTGCCGATATCAGAACCCAATTTAGGTGCGCAAGAGTTAAAGTATGTCGGTGAATGCATACTTACAGGATGGGTCTCTTCTGCAGGAAAATTTGTCACTCAATTTGAACAAATGTTTTCTGACTTTTGCGGGACACAATTTGGAATATCTTCAAGCAGTGGAACAACCGCCCTGCATCTGGCCTTGGTCGCTCTGGGGATTGGGCCGGGTGATGAGGTTATTGTTCCTTCCTTTTCATTTATTTCAACAGCCAATGCAGTCGTGTATACAGGCGCAACCCCGGTTTTTATTGATAGTGAAATTACCACATGGAATATGAATCCCCGGGAGGTTGAAAACGCCATTACAAAGAAAACAAAAGCGATCATACCGGTTCATATTTATGGGCATCCGGCTGATATGTCCCCAATAATTGAAATTGCAGAGAAATATGATCTTACCATCATCGAAGATGCGGCTGAAGCCCATGGCGCATTGTATAAAGGCCAGAAAACAGGTTCTTTGGGGCATATGGCAATTTTCAGTTTTTATGGCAATAAAACAATCACCACCGGTGAAGGGGGAATGGTGGTGACGGATAATAAAGAACTGGCTGATAAGATCCGAATTCTAAGAGACCATGGTATGGATCCTGGGAAAAGGTATAGCCACTCGGTCCTGGGGTATAATTATCGCTTGACCAATATCCAGGCGGCCCTGGGAGTCGCTCAAATGGAGCGAATTGATCAAATTGTAGACCAAAAATGTACCAACGCGGCCATTTATGGTAAGGAGCTTAGCAGTATACCGGGCATAACGCTCCCACCCAATGCTGAATGGGCTAAAAATATATATTGGCTTTATTCCATATTAGTGGATGAAAAAGAATTCGGAATATCAGTTGCTGAACTTGGGAAAAGGTTGGAAATAAAATCAATTGAAACACGCCCCTTATTTCCCCCTATTCATCAACAGCCTATCTACGATACAAAACAGCATTTACCTGTTTGTGAAAGGTTGTCAAAAACAGGTATCAGTCTGCCTTCATCTGCCAATATTAATAAAGACGAAATTAACAGGATCGCCTGGGAAATAAAAAATATTCAAAAAAAGAAGTGATTATTTTTCCTCCATTTTTATTTTTAACGCTTCATATGCGGCCCTGGCTGCTTCCAATTGATCCGTGTTCAGGTATGAATCGCCAATTTTCCTGAGTAATTGTATATTCTCAGGCAGGTGAACATAACATTTTTCATAGGCAATAATAGCATCTTCATCCTGTCCGGCTTGCTGCAAACTATCCCCTAGTGTTTCCCAGTATGCAGCAAACTTAGTATCCACATCGATTGCTATATTCAGAGCCTTGATGGCATTGTTAAAATCACCTGTAGCAAACAAAGTATCGATAGTTGTCGAATGAATATCATGGTCATATGGTGAGTACGTCATCGCCTTTTTAAGGCTTGCAAGGGCATTGGCATAATCTTTTTTTGACAAAAAAAGGTTCGCTTGGTAAAAAAAGATATTCCCCACAAGTTCTGTAGAAAGGCTGTCAAACAATTCTTTCTGATCTATTGCATTCTGGTGCCATTCATTTATCAATTGAGCAGGTTCTTTGTAATTATCTGCATCAATATCTGCTTTGATTTTCTCCAGGTCTCTTTTTAAAATCATTTCCAATTCATTTTTGAGAATGCTATTGCTTTGATCATATTTTAGGCCTTTAAGTACCATATATTTTGCGCTTAATTCTCTCCCAGGCTGGGTTTTGAAATAGGTTGCAAAACTCAAGAAATCATTCCCTAATTTCTGTAAATAGGCATCAATTTGTCGGGTAAATGTCAGATCAAATTTAACTGCAGTTTGAAAAGAATCGTGTGCTTTTTTCAGCATATTAGATTGAACTGCCGAGCACCCAAGATAATAATGCAGTTCTCCTGATTCCGGCGTTGTCTCGGAAAGCTTCTCCAGCAATGGTTTTGCCAGAGAATAATTTTCTGAGGTGATGTAGAGACTTGCAAGTTTGAGCCTGCTTTGTTCCTTTTTGGAGCCGCTATTAATTTGTTTTAAATGTCTATTCTCTTTTTTGTGGAATGCCGTAACCATGTTTAAATTATCCGACAGAAGCGTCAGCGTCTCTTTTCGAATTTTGTTAATGTCGAGCAAACGATTTAAGTTTTTAGTCAGCCATTCAATGTATTTGCCAGAATTATTTTCAAGTATTGAAATATCTTGCTTTTGGCGTTCACTTTCCTTTAACCCTTCCATGGTGATTTCTTCTAAAATTTTCCAGACCAGTGTTGCGTTATCCAGATCCTTATGAAACGTATCGATTTTATTTATTTCTTGTTTTTGTTTCAAGGGTAGCATATCAAAGGATCTAATGATCTTCCCGGCCTTTTTATGTTTTTCCAGTGCTGTAAATAGAGAAGTTGTAACATCATCTGATTTCTTGATTGTTCTTTGTAACTGCTTTGTCTTGCTGAGCATTTTATTGAATTCAACAATCATTCTATCCGGTTTGATTGGCTGTGTAGCTGTGTAATACTCTTTAAGCTGGTTAGTGATATTGATTTGTGTGCTGCAATGTTTTTCCATGGCTTCTTGCAAAGTCAGGATTTTTGTGCCTTGAATATTTGCACCCTCTTGGGTTGCGTTTATATAGGTTTTATCAGATTTGGCTATGGCGGATTCGAAGAACTCTTTCATACTTAAAAATGAACGATTTGTTTGTAATATTTCTCCGTTAATACCGGTAACAGTTTCTCCTTGGGTTTGATTTGCTGCAACATTGGTGGGCGCTGAACCTTGAAGAACGGTTCCTTTTGCATGGGAGGCCAAAGAAGATTTTGGATAGGCAAGGTCCTGTCCTAAAAATATTACCGGGTCACACCCCAAAATATGGGCGGCAATAAGGTTTAAATGTGCCACAGTACTGGCACCGCCAGTGAAAAGTTTTCCTCCAAGTAATGAATTGAGCCATGCTTCCATGGGCTTGGCCGTGAATGTCCAGAAAATTTGGTCAGCTGGAAAGACCTTGGGTGTTTTCTGATTTACCCAGGATGAGGTGATCAGAGAAATATCTTTCACCATCGGCACTATATCTGCAAATTTTTCAAAGGTAAGGTCATTGGGATCAATGCAAGTTAAAAAATGAGGGTGTACACCATTTTTTAACAGAGCAGGCAGCACAGTATCCACAGCAATAATGACGGCTTTTTCCTGGGCCTGTTTCAGCCGGTGTATATCTTTATCTAAAGAAGGGCCGCCTGCAACCAGGATGGCGGGAACACCATCAAATTTGTTTTGCAGATTTTCCAATAATTGGTGATGATGTATCGTGCTGATATGTTTAAAACGATTGTTTATAAAGTCTTTACCCAGTTTTCTTGTGGTTGCTCCCCCGACATTAAGACTGTTGAGGTGCGAAAAAAGATCCTCTTTAAGCTGGTTATACCCCTCTGGGTTGAAGGCAAATGAAGGGTGATGATGTAATATGGTAGCATTCTCAAGCTGCAGGGTTCGGAACGCTTGTGCCAGTGTTTCAGGAATTCCGATTTCTGTTCCAATACTCAGGATAAGCCGCGGGTCTCCCAGTATCGGGGACAGGTCAATATGGCCGATCGCCTGGATAAAAATCCCCGGTTCCAGTTCAAAAAGGGCCAATCGTTGAAGCTGGGGCTTTTCTTTTAATATTCTCAGGGCAGAGTACCAAAGTCCCATACCAAGGATTGCAACGAACCCTTTATGGTCTTTGGGTATGTTCCCCAGAAAATAAAGGCTTTCTTTTTCAGGGTTTGATTTATTATGGAGCAATATTTTGCTGCCGTTACTGTTTGTGACGGTAAGGTTGGGATTGCCGTTGGGGGCATAAGAAATTTCACCCATGGCTGCAGGCTTATTTTCTGTGATCTGTTTCCATACAGCTGGATGGTATTGTTTAAGAAGGGCAAGGTTTGAATCAAAATAATCTTTGTCTTCCGGGTTCATGGTTGTCTCCAACAGCTCTTATGGATAATGAAATTGGTGATTATCGTATACGGATATACATTCTAACCACTGGCCAAAATACAGTCAACTTTAATTTGGCCGGGTTATATCTCCCATGGGTTATTCTGTGATGAGAAAATTAATAGGGAAAAGATGCTGTTAAAAACGCAGCTGGCCTTTTAGGTCTTTTTACATGTGCTTTTTCTTTTTTTCTTCTGGCATGGAACGGGAAAGTCCCCAGTCTTCATATATCCGGGCATGGATCTGTTTCAGTTTTTCAGGGTTTGTACCAAGGGAAAGTAAGACTTCGGGAATTGTCTGGCAGTTTTCAAGGGCCAGGCAGTTTGAATCCTCAAAAACTTGGGGTTCATTATCAAAGAACCAGAAGGGATAGATCCGGCAGAAATGCGGCCGGGTTTCGTCGGATAAAATACACCCGTTAATCGCTTTGAAAATGCAGTCATCTCCCTGGGTTTTGAGATCAAAATGGGTTCCATTTAAAGGGAAAATTTTATGAACTGAATCAGCCATATCCGGAAAAAGAATAGCCATCTGACTGATAAATTGAGGGGAATTACTTCTGTTGTCCAGAAACGATTCCTTTCTTTTGTGTTTAAGAAAACTTAAAATCCTCTCAATTTCAGGTTCTGATACAGGGGCCGGCAGCCCCTCATTATTTTCAGCTCTCAGAGTACAGCATGATCTTCCCATTGAATCACATTGCCCGCAAATGTTTGGATTTGTCAAAATGACCTCTTTTCAATAATTGATTAACTTGTGTTAATACTTCAGTGTAAAATATCCATGAAACTTCAACTTCTGTTTCATTATTGAAAATGAGCAATTTGTGTGCCATTTAGAAATATTGGAAAGGGCAATGGGATTTTACACCAGGGTAGCCACCTGTTTGACAAATGTTTTGAAAATTTCGAAATAGTTGTAGCTGTATGGGAATTTGCCCTTGGGACCCATTCTTTTGTTCCCAAAATGGATGATATGATTTTCAATGCTTACATGGGAGAACCCCAGTTTTAAATGTAATTGGGGACTGTGGAAAATATTGCCGCTATTTTGCAATTGAGGAAGAATTATCCCTGTTGTTCATAAACCATTTATTATTGATTGGGAACGCTTTTGTATTGAATTGAGAAGAATCCTACTATACATAAAGGGTTTAAAAAGAGCTTATTAAGTTTATAAATCAAGGGAATAATTATTGCATCCTGTTGAATATTCAAAAACAGCTCAATTGCGTATTAAGGCTATAATTTTTAGAGGGGCGCCATGGATTCTGTGTTGAAAGATAAGGTTGTTTTAATTACCGGAGGGACCGGTTCGTTTGGGAAAAAGTGTGTTGAAATTATTTTAAAAAAACACAGCCCGAAAAAAATAATTATTTTCAGCCGGGATGAACTCAAGCAGTTTGATATGGCACAACTGTTTCCCACAGGAAAATATCCCGTCCGGTTTTTTCTCGGGGATGTGCGTGACAAAGAACGCTTGAAATGGGCATTCCAGGACGTTGACTATGTGATACATGCCGCTGCCATGAAGCAGGTGCCTGCCAGTGAATACAACCCCACAGAATCCATTAAGACAAATATTATCGGATCCGAGAATATCCTTAGTGTAGCTGCCGAGTGCGGGGTGCAAAAAGTGATTGCCCTGAGTACCGATAAGGCGGTTAATCCCATAAACCTTTATGGGGCGACCAAGCTTTGTTCAGAAAAACTTTTTATTGCGGCCAATGCATTTATGGGGCGCAAAAAATGTATATTCAGTGTGGTTCGCTATGGCAATGTTGTGGGCAGCCGCGGCAGTGTTATTCCCTTTTTTTTGAAGAAAAGCAAAGAGGGGGTTTTGCCTATTACCCATCCCGAAATGACACGGTTCTGGATTACACTTTCCCATGGGGTGAATTTTGTACTAAAGAGTCTTGAAATGATGACAGGAGGGGAAACCTTTGTTCCTAAGATACCCTCCATGGGCATTATGGATCTGGCCGGGTTTATTGCCCCGGGATGCCCCACCAAAATTGTCGGTATCCGCCAGGGTGAAAAAATCCATGAAACATTGATCAGCCGGGATGAGGCGCGGAATACTTTGGAAGGTGAAGACTATTATTTAATAAAGCCGGAAAATAGCTTTTTTAAAAGCCATATCGATGAAAATAAGTTTAAACCGGTTCCCAGTGATTTTGAATATAATTCCAACACCAATCATGTCTGGATTACAAAAGAGCAGGTTGATAAGATGATCAAACCCTTTATAGAGGAAGCATAATGGTCAGTTTTGGAAATCGCAGCTTAGGTGACGGTCATCCCTGTTTTATAACCTTTGAAGCCGGGGCCACCCATGACGGGGTTGAATCCGCCATGAGACTTATCCGTCTTGCTGCAAAGGCAGGAGCAGATGCCATTAAATTTCAGATTTTTGATCCTGACAAACTGGTGGCTGACAAGAAGCTTCCCTTTACCTATGATATACTTGCGAATAGAAAAACGGGGGAAACAAGGACCATAACAGAACCCCTCTATGATATTCTCTGCAGAAGATATCTGGCACCCGAACAATGGAAACAGGTTAAAAAATTCAGTGATTCCCTGGGGCTTGCCTTTTTTGCCACGGTGGGCTTTGAGGAGGATATTGAGCTTTTAACCCAATTGAATTGTGATTCAATCAAAATAGCTTCTGCAGATGTTGATCATTGGCCCCTTATCCGAATGGCTGCAAGGACCGGCATGTGCATCCAGCTGGACACAGGGAATACAAGTGTTGGGGAAGTTGAGCAGGCAGTGGAAATATGCAATCTGGAAGGCAACCATAATATCATCATCCATAATTGTCCCTCGGGTTATCCTGCAAGGCTTGAGAGTATTAACCTGAAGATGATCACTACTTTAAAACAGATGTTTCCCCTTTATCCCATTGCATATTCAGACCATACGCCGGGTTGGGATATGGATGTGGCTGCCGTGGCCCTTGGGGCAAACCTTGTGGAAAAGACCATCACAACCGACAGGACCATAAAGAGTACGGAACATGTGTTTTCCCTGGAACCTTCCGAAATGAAGGGGTTTGTTCAAACCATACGGGAGGTTGAGATTGCCATGGGCAGTCCAAGGCGTGTTATGGACCTTAAAGAAAAACAAAAAAGGCGGAATGTCCGGCGAAGTACATTTATAAAACAAGGGGTGAAAAAGGGTGACAGGATAAGTCTTGCCCATGTTGAGTTCAGAAGACCCGGGTTCGGGATTTCTCCCAAACGTTTTGAATCCCTGGCCGGAATGAGGCTTGTCCGTGATTTAACCGTAGGCCACAGGCTTGAATTCAAAGATGTGGTTGAACAATGACAAGACTTGCAATCATACCGGCCCGGGGGGGCTCCAAAAGGCTGCCCCGTAAAAATATTATTCCTGTTCTTGGAAAACCCGCTCTTTTTTATCCAATTCAGGCCGCATTGAAAACCGGACTGTTTGACCAGGTGATCGTTTCCACGGAAGATGACCAGATCAAACAGGCTGCAGAAGAATCCGGAGCCACGGTCATGGAAAGGCCTTATGAATTGGCCGGGGACAGGGCAAGTGTTGTCCAGGTCTGTGGGGATGTTCTTGAAAGGTTAGGTGATAAAGGGATACACCCGGAACAGTTCTGCTGCATCTATGCCACTGCTATTTTTATCACACATAGGGATTTGCAGAAATCATTTTTGGTCATGGAACAATTTTCCGTGGATAGTGTAATGGGGGTTTCTAAATTCAATCTTCAACCGGTTCAGGCGCTTAAAACCAATGAAGAGGGATGCTTAAACCCAAAGTGGCCCGATTATAACAGGTTGCAGTCCCAACTCCACCCCAAACTTGTGGCAAGCAATGGTACATTCTACTGGGCAGATACCGTCTCCTTTTTAACCAATAAAACCTTTTATACGGACAAATTGAGAGGGTATGAAATCCCCTGGCTCAGGGCAATTGACCTGGATACAAATCAAGACTATGAAAATATCAGGCTTCTGGCCCCTCTGTTTTTAGGTTAAGGAATAGGTATGGTCGTCATTGTATGTGATGCAACAAAAGAGATTGGCTATGGTCATTTGAAAAGATGCCTGGTTTTGGCATCCTTTTATGGGAGGCTTGGCCTGCCTATAACCTTTTTGATGCGGGATGCCCCCCCTGTTGTCAAAAACCTTTTAAAAGGCCGGGGCATGGAAGTGGTTGTCAGATCAGACCATGGAAAATGCCTGTCCTACCTGAGTGAACAAAAAGATCTCATCAAGCTTGTCATCATTGATCACTATGAAATCGGCCCTGACCTGGAAGAAAAAATTTTCTCGGGTTTTCCCTTGTTGGTGATGGATGATCTATGCCGGCCCCATTGGTGTGATGTGCTGGTGGATCAAACCGTCAACCGGAAGTCCTGCGATTATGATAAAAAAATGTATAATTCTTTTGCCAAAACCTTGCTGGGTATCGACTATACAGTGATTGATCCTGTTTACAAAGGGATTAAAACCAATGGCGACAAGGCAAATATATTGATCACCTTTGGGGCGACAGATCCTGAAAAAGTGGTGCTGAGGGTTCTGGACCTCCTGGAGCATACCATGGAAAAAAAGAAGCTCATATTCCATGTTCCCTTGTCTTCCCTGTCCCCTTGTCTGGAGGGAGTCAAAAAGCGGATAGACAGATCCAAACTGGATATCAGGCTGTACCGGGATCTGCCCGATCTTTCCTGCCTGTATGAACGATGCGGCATTGCCATTGGGGCGCCGGGCACAAGTTTATTGGAACGGATTTATTGCGGTTTGATCAACCTCATCCTTGTTGTGGCAGAAAATCAAAGGGAAGTGGGGCAAAAGGTTTCCCGACTGGGCGCGGCCCTTTGTCTGGGGGAAATTCAAACCCTTGACCCTTCTCTGGTCACCCGAACCATGACCCAGATGACAGACTCTAAGGCTTTTGGGGATGAAGTGCAAAAAAGAGCAATGGGGCTGGTTGACGGGGAGGGACCCCTTCGTATAATAAAGCAGACCCTTCCCCTGATATCTATCCTGCGGCTGAGGCCTGCAAATAAAAGGGATCTGGAAAGTTTGTACAAATGGCAGCATGAGCCCGGGGCAAGAGATTACTTTAGAAATACAGACCCTCCAACCAAAAAAGAACACCAGGTCTGGTTTGATGGGGTTTTATCCGGTGATGATGTGCTTTTGAACATAATTGAATGGTGCAATATGGCAATTGGATATATTCGGTTGAACCGGAATGGTAAGGAAACAGAAGTGTCTATTTTAATTGCCCGGGCGTTTCAGGGGGTTGGCTTTGCAAAGAAAGCATTGGTTAATATAATAAAAACAAAAAACCGATCCTACACGGCTTTTATTCATCCGAAAAACAAAGCATCCCTAGGTTTGTTCACCTCGGTGGGTTTTCAATCCATGGGGCAGGGAGGGTATGTTTATAATGCAGCCCCTTAAAATTTTACTTTCCCGGGTAACAACGCTTTCCTTTCAACCTGGTTTGCAGGGAATAATAGGGTGTAATCATATCCTATGATTTCTATAAATACACATTTGGGAAAACGGGAAATTGGCCAGGGGAAACCAGTTTTTATAATTGGAGAAATGTCCGGGAACCATAACATGGATTTTAACCGTGCAAAAAAACTGATAGATATTGCAGCGGATGCGAAGGTTGATGCCGTTAAACTCCAGACATATACCCCTGATACAATGACACTTAATTGTGATAATGAATATTTTCGGGTCAAGGTTAATGAAGCATGGGCAGGAAAAACATTTTATGATTTGTATAAACTGGCATATACCCCATGGGAATGGCAACCCAGGCTAAAAGAATATGCCCAGAGAAAAGGGTTGATACTATTTTCCACACCCTTTGATGAAACAGCAGTTGATTTTTTAGAAGGAATTAATAACCCGCTTTATAAAATTGCATCCTTTGAAACCGGTGATATTCCACTCTTAAAAAAGGTTGGAAAAACTAAAAAACCTGTTATCATTTCCAGGGGTCTCACATCCTTTGATGAATTAAAATTTGCAATAAAGACACTAAAAGAGAATGGAACACCTGAAGTTGCA
>PIVS01000967.1 GCA_003353855.1 Desulfobacteraceae bacterium | reverse complement strand
GGGATTTTCATGGCCGGTGATAAAGGAGACAAAGGAGGTATGGTCCCTGTGGGTAACGGGGATTCCCGCATAGGCAGGGGCAGAAATGGCCGAGGTGACCCCTGGGATCACTTCATACCCGACTCCGTGTTCCAGAAGAAGCTGGGCCTCTTCCCCCCCCCGTCCAAATACAAAGGGGTCCCCGCCCTTAAGCCGGGCCACGGAGAGTCCTTGTTTTGCTTTCTCCACCAGGAGCAGGTTGATTTTATCCTGGGTCAGGGTATGATCCCCGCCTTTTTTACCCACATAAATAATTTCAGCCTCTTTTCCTGCATACTCAAGAAGGTAGGGGGATGCCAAATAGTCGTAGACAACCACATCGGCCGATTCAATGCATTCTTTTGCTTTGATGGTTAAAAGACCCGGGTCGCCGGGGCCGGCACCAATCAAATATACCATGCCTGTTTTATCAGTCATTTGAGTTCAAACTCTCCAAAATTCGTTTTCCGCCATTTTCAAGCAATTCATTTGCCAGGTTTCGCCCATGGTCCAGAATGGTATTCCCAGGGGCATCCAAAGGACAGGTAATCTGTCTTTTAATCACTTCCTGACCATCCTCCGATGCCACCAATGCGGTTAGTATTATCTGGTCTTTCCTGATCTCTCCGTAGCAGGCCACAGGTATATGGCAGGAGCCTTCGATTTGTTTCAGGAAAGCCCGTTCTCCGGTCACGCAGATCCGGGTGGGGCCATGGTCCAATTGCTCCATAACAGGGGCAATGTCCATATCATTTTCCCGGGTTTCTATACAAAGAGCGCCCTGGCCCACCGCCGGAACCATGAGAGTTTCATCCAAATATTGGGTGATTTCATTTTCCTGGCCCAAGCGCCGGAGTCCTGCGGCTGCCAGCACAATGGCATCATATTGGCCTGCCTTGAGTTTTTTGATCCTGGTGTCCAGATTGCCCCTGATGGAAAGGATTTCAAGGTCTGGCCGGGCCGCTTTAAGCTGGGAACCCCGCCGAAGACTGGAGGTGCCGATTTTGGCATTAACAGGGTAATCGGCCAGCAGTTTGCCCTCCCTTGAGATCATCACATCAAAGGGATTTTCTCGTTGGGGTATGGC
>PIVS01000966.1 GCA_003353855.1 Desulfobacteraceae bacterium | reverse complement strand
GGCGCCACGCATAATCTGAAACGCGTTTTCTTCAGTAACGGTGAAATCAGTAATCCAACAAAAATGCTGTATTTCGCCTGTGGTGGTATCTTCTTCCCAGTACTCTATAAAGTTGACCAAGGTGTCCTGGTTGGATTTATTTAACGGTACTCCGTTAAGAATTCGAAAAACATGATTGCTGGATGGATTTTTATCATCATTTACAGCAAATTCTGTTGTTTCACCGTTCTTCACGGCTGCGTCGACATACTCGAAGAGGTATTTATGGTCTCCTTCTTTGACGCCAAGGAAATAGTGAAAGTTGAGTTTCTCAAGATCGTCAATATGAGGTGCGTTTGAACTTAACGCGTCTTCGTTGATAATCAGTTTCAGGTGAGGGTGCTCACTGCGAAGGTCTTTAAGGAAACGCTTTGCAGCATTTCGTTCACAATCATTTTTTGTGTCGCCATCCTGTTTTTTAATAGGTTCCGGGCATAGCGGGATAACTTCTTTATGATCAGGGTGGACTATGGCGGCTCCAAGCATTTGAAGGTAATAACTGACAATCTCTCCTGTTTCGGAATTTACTTTTTCCATACATGCCGGAGAATGACGACTGGCTGAGGAGAAGTAACCTGTGCCGTCAAGATTTAACAAGTAACAGTCTTCCATAAAGACCATTTTTTCAAGGGCCTTGCCACGTTGCAGCTCTCGGAAGACTGTTTTAAAAAAAGGACGAAGATCCACAGGATCAAGGTCGTCCAGGATTTCACGCAATGAAGTATCACATGGAATTTTTGTGATACCGTAGATGGTCATGAGATTATGCGAACACCACTTGCGTCTTTGATCAAAAGCCAGCAATGATGGATCTTTTAAGGAAAACATGGCAAATCCTGACATGAGGGCGTCTGCCAGGGGAATTTCAACATTGCCGGGCCGGTGATCTTTTATTGTAGCAAAACCGTTTTTCATGGTATGAAAAAGATCATCCGCATTCAGGTGCTTGCGTAGCCTGATCTTTTCAATCCGTGCGGTTTCTCTCTTATTGGTCTTCATGATTGCTGAAATTTGGTTTGACATGCCCGCCTCCTTGTAAGTTGTTGTTTTTCTTACAAAAAGGCAAA
>PIVS01000413.1 GCA_003353855.1 Desulfobacteraceae bacterium | reverse complement strand
AAATCCTTAAGTTTCGGGCTTTTGATTGCCTGGATATCTTCGTTCATGGGCTTTATGGCTGACCCCACCACCGAAGGTGTGAGTTCTGCCACGACCAACGCAGTGGTCCTGACATCCCTTTCAATACTTATTGTGGATTATATCTTGACATCTTTATTACTATAGGATTTAAATTAATCATGTATGGAAAAAAAACAGAAATCTCCGTGGGCCTTTTTATGATTCTGGGCATGGTTTGTCTGGTTTATCTGTCTGTCAACCTGGGGTCTGTTGAATTATTCGGGTCAGATGGCTACACAATTGACGCGACCTTTGGATCCATTGAAGGGCTCGAGCCGGGTGCCACGGTTGAAATAGCCGGGGTTCCCGTGGGCAAGGTCAAACAGATCACCCTGGAGGAGAACAATGCCCTGGTTAAAATGGAAATAAAAAAAGGAACAAAAATTTCCGATGACACCATTGCATCCATTCGTACAAAAGGAATGATCGGAGATAAATTTGTCAAGTTGTCTCCGGGCGGGTCCGAGGATTTATTGGAAGATACGGATTCCTTGATGGATACGGAATCTGCCATCAGCCTGGAAGAGTTAATCAGTAAATATATTTTTGAAAAATAAAGAATCCCATGGGTTTTAAAATAAGCAGCAGCGAAAAAGACGGAATTGCCCTGGTCATAGTTGAGGGTGAAATTGACATGTTTACCTCTCCTAACCTGAGGGACACCCTTCTTCCTTTCTTCAAGAAAAAAGTACAAGGGATTATCGTGGATCTCACCCAGGTATCCTTCATGGACAGTGCCGGCATTGCCACCCTGGTGGAAGGCTTGCAATGGAGCAAAAAGGAAAATAGAAAATTTATATTGACAGGTCTTGGCAAGACGGTTTTTAATGCCCTGTCCCTGACCAAACTGGACAATGTCTTTACCATTAAAAAAGATACCCCCCAGGCCCTTGACTGGATCAGTAAAGAGTCTGTTTGAAACACCGGTAATTTATAGGAAACCTTCATATATGAAATTGGGAACACTATTGTTGATTTTAATTCTATGTCTTGGCTCTGCCGGTGTTGCATCAGCTTCCCCTGCCCAGGATCAGCTAAAGCAGACCATTGACTCCGTAATGCAAGTTTTGAACAATCCGGAACTTAAGGGTGAAGCCCAGAAGGAAAAACGCCGGGAGGTGTTGGGAAAAATAGTCGAAGAACGGTTTGATTTTAAAAAAATGTCACAACTGAGCCTGGCCAGACACTGGAAAGAAAGAACCGAGCCTGAAAGACAGGAGTTTGTGGCCTTGTTCGGTCGATTGCTCAAGGATACCTATATCAGCAAAATGGAAGGCTATACCGATGAAAAAGTGATCTTTCTCAAGGAACGAATCAAGAAAAAAAAGGCCCAGATAGACACAAAAATTATTACCCAAACCGTTGAAATACCCATCAACTACAGAATGTTTACAAAAAAAAAAGATCAGTGGATGGTGTACGATGTGGTCATCGAAGGGGTAAGCCTTATCGGCAATTATCGCTCCCAGTTCGGCCAGATGCTGGAGAAAGATTCCTTTGAAGATTTGATGGAAAAATTAAAAAAGAAATAATACCGCTAATAGTTCGGCTTTTAAACCGGAAAATCTGGATAAATTAATAACCCATCTTGTCCGGAATCACCCCACGGACACCGCCCCGGGGATGGGGGGTATCATTTTTTCTTCTGGGAATCAGATGGATATGGGTATGAAAAACAGTCTGACCGGCGGTTTCTCCGCAATTGACACCAAGGTTAAAACCATCCACTGCGGGGTCTGTCTTTAAAATCTCCAATCGCAATTTTTCGATCAATGCATGGGCATCACAGCGTTCTTCAATGGTGAGATCGAAATAGGTTTCGCAGTGGCGAAGGGGAATGATGAGCAAGTGGTTGTCATTGACGGGACTTGTGTCTTTAATGGCATAAACACTATTGTTCCGGGCAATAATAAGGGACTTGCTCATATCACAGAATGGGCAGCAGGTTTTTGATGATTGGAGCTTCATACACTTCCTTTTAATGGAGAATAGATTGAAATTTAATGTGAATGGATGTCCCGGAATTAAAACAATCATCGGGGTATTTACCAGGGCAGAGATGGATATCACCGGGGCAGATATCCCCATCCCCGGGTATAACCCGGCACCGGTTTGAATCGATCCTGATTTTGAAATGATACCGTTCCGGGAAATTGTCCCCATTGGTTAGAATAATATCAATCATGGTTCAAACTTTTAAGCTCTTTAAAAGATTTTCTCAATTCTTCATGGATGCGGGTATTCTCAATGGGCAGGGCAATACTGGAAGTCACAACGCTCAAAAGCTCTATATCTGTATTATCAAACCCTCCATGATTTTTATTAACCACGGAAATTACACCAATGGTCCTGTCCTTCAGTTTTATGGGAACGGACAGAATCCCCCTTGTGACGAGATCGGTTTCATCGTCAACCCGCCGCAGGAAAAAAGAGCATTGGGCAACATCGGAAATAATAAGGGGAATCAGATCACCCAGTTTTTGATAATGGTGCAGAGCCTTGGAGATTCTGAACATGATCCTATTGCTTTTTGCCATCCGTTTTTCAACGGTCATGTCCCGCAGGATCAGTACCTGGCCAACCAGGTGGTCAGGAATGAAATTAATATTTTTCCCTTTTACCTCTTTAAGGGTCCATCCAAAGACTCTTTCAAAGGCCGGATTAACGTAATCCACCTTATTGTCAAGGGTGAAGGCAAAAACCGGATCAGGCAGAAATTTTAAAAGCGTGCTGAGCTGTTTCTGGGCAAGACGGCTTTCCTTGTACAATTGTGTGGTTGATTTTTCTTTCGGTTTCACACGACGCGCTGTTAGTTTGTCCGTCAATTTCATTTATATGCCTTGGAAAAACCAATAGGTTAAGTTTGAGATAACACCTTATACTCAGAATATGCTCCTGTTTTCAATCTAATATTTGACTAAAAATATTAATAAATCCTTGACGCGTAGCTGTAATGTATCTATAAAACATCTAAGTAATAGCTGAAACATACCCTTGTATGGCTACTTTGTGAACAGGAGTTCAAACAAGATGGCAATTGATGATGAAAAAAATGGCAAACTTTCCGAAACTTATTCCCGCAATAAGGTAAAATTTGAAATCTATGGTGAGGAACTAATCGAAAAAACAGTTAAATCCAGCGGTAACAGTGGAAGAATCTACCTGCCGCCCGAGTGGATCGGAACAAAAGTGAAAGTGGTAAAATGCTAAAATGAATAACCCCATGGGGGCTTTATGGCCATAGAACAATTTCAAAAATGGTATAAAAACAGGCATGAGTACCAAATAGACTGGAAAAAAAAACCAATTTGATGAGGCAGCCACCCGAAAACATCTGGACATTTTCATGGAGAGTATGGGGTGTGATAAACCGGCAAAGCAGTTTGATTAGATCGTATTGGCTTTTTTTAATAAAGATGCTTATCAAAATTATAAAGGAGAAAAAAAATGGGAAGTGTTCCTGAAAAAATCTGGACCTGGCAAATGGCCAATCCTTTTAAAAAAGACAGGGAAACAGGAGAAATAACGCCGGGAAAATTGGAAAAAACCCAGATAGACGTACCCAAACTGCACCCGGGAGATGTCCTGGTTGAAGTTGCCGGCTGCGGTATCTGCCATACAGACCTTGGATATTATTACCATGGGGTTCCCACAGTGAACAAGCCCCCCCTAACCTTGGGACATGAAATTTCCGGCCGGATAGTTGCCGCAGCTAATGACGTTGAATCCTGGATGGGTAAGGAAGTTATCATACCTGCGGTCATGCCCTGCAGGAAATGCCATCTTTGCAAAACAGGAAGGGGAAACAGGTGCCTTGCCCAGAAAATGCCCGGTAACAGCATGGGAATTTATGGTGGGTTTTCAAGCCATATCCCTGTTCCGGCCATTGATCTTTGTGAAGTCAGAAACCGGGGCAGTATCCCCCTGGAAAAACTAGCGGTTGTGGCAGATGCTGCAACGACTCCCTTCCAGGCGGCAAAACGAGCCGATGTTCAAGTGGGTGATAATGTCATTGTCATTGGTGTCGGCGGGGTTGGTCAATATATGGTCCAGGTCCTTAAAGCATTGGGAGCAGCCATAGTTGTGGCCGTTGATATCAACCAGGAACGCTTGGATACCATGTTGAAAAACGGCGCAGATTTTGCGGTCAATTCCATGGGTAGAACCCCCAGGGAAATTTCCGGGGAACTCAAAGCCTTCAGAAAAGAAAATGGTCTGCCCTCAACCGGCTGGAAAATTTTTGAAGTATCCGGCAGTAAACCCGGCCAGGAACTGGGCCTTGCATTGTTAAGCTTTACCGGAAAAATGGTGGTTGTGGGATTTGGTCCCCACAAGGTTGAATATTCCATTTCAAGACTCATGGCATTTGATGCAGAGCTCATCGGTACCTGGGGATGTTTGCCGGAATACTATCCATCTGTGCTGAATATGATTACCA
>PIVS01000965.1 GCA_003353855.1 Desulfobacteraceae bacterium | reverse complement strand
TCCAAAAAACGGGTGAGAAAGAATATATCCACAGGTATTGTGCATATTCAATCAACGTTTAACAACACCATCGTCACCATAGCCGATGAAAATGGCAACACCATATCATGGTCCAGCGCGGGCGTGCAGGGCTTTAAAGGTTCCAGGAAAAGTACTCCTTTTGCTGCAAAACTTGTGGCTGAAGATGCGGGTGCAAAGGCAATGGAGCATGGGCTTAAAAACATAGGCGTTTACGTAAAAGGGCCCGGACCTGGAAGAGAATCGGCATTAAGAGCGCTTCATGCTCTTGGATTCAATATTTCCATGATCAAAGATGTTACACCGGTGCCCCATAATGGATGCCGGCCGCCAAAAAGAAGAAGAGTTTAAAAATATAAGAATTTAGTTCTTGGAGTGATAAAGGAGGAGAACGTTGGCACGATACACAGGATCTGTTTGCCGTCAATGCAGACGAGAAAATATGAAGCTTTTTTTGAAAGGCGACCGTTGTTTTTCAGATAAATGCAGTTATGACAGAAGAGGCTATCCCCCTGGGCAGCATGGTCAGAGACGAAGTAAACAGTCTGATTATGGTATGCAGCTTAGAGAAAAACAAAAGGTTCGCCGTATTTATGGTATTTCTGAAAAGCAATTCAGAATTGCTTTTAAGCGGGCAGACCGGCAAAAAGGTATCACTGGTACGAATCTGTTAAGCCTTCTCGAAACCCGTATGGACAATACAGTTTTTAGACTTGGTTTTGTGAATTCCAGAAATCAGGGACGACATTTTGTTCGGCATAATCACTTTACCGTAAATGGTAAGAAGGTTAATATACCTTCCTACCAGGTGAAAAAAGGTGATGTGATTGAGCTGCGTGAAAAAAGTCGTACAGTTCAGGCTATTTCCGACTCTTTGGATGCCATTGTTAGAAGAGGAGTTCCCCAGTGGTTGGAAATTAATAAAGATACTTTCAAAGGCCAGATCGTTGGCATTCCCACTCGTGAGGATATTACCCTTCCGATTCAGGAACAATTGATCGTTGAGCTATATTCAAAATAGGTACATCATTCTATATGGTTTATCCAAATATTTATTCAGGAGATTTAAATGTCATCTGAAAAACTTGC
>PIVS01000964.1 GCA_003353855.1 Desulfobacteraceae bacterium | reverse complement strand
CATTCAAACTTTTCACCTCAACAGGATTGAAATATCATTTTTCTATGGTAACCAGCCATATTGCAGTTAAAATATGTCAGAAAAAAATAATTTATGCAGACTGGCCGCAAGGACACAATCCATCCTCGTACCATTGGGTTGATTCGTTCTGCCAACTCTGGCAATGTTAATCGCGTATTGCGGTTAATCCTGAGATTTCGAAGACTCTCATTCATGCGTTTAAGAGATTTCTTGCTGACTCCAGGGTTGAAACCTGTGAATAGATTGCCTTTTCTATCCTGAACTGTCCTTCCGTGAAAGCTGAAACCCAAGAAATCAAATCGTGTCAAGGGATGAACTCCCTTTCGTTTGTTATCCTTGCAGTAAACCAGTTTCGTTTTGACCGGATGCAATTGAAGCTTACAATTCCCCAGTCTTTCCTTCAAGTTTTCCAACAGTGTTTCCGCCTCTTTTCTGGATTGGCAGTGACAAACTATATCATCTGCATATCTTACAAATAATATGCCTGGATTATTCAGTCTCATCCAGTGGTCAAAGGCATAGTGCAAGTATAGGTTCGCTATCAGCGGACTTATCACACCACCTTGCGGGGTTCCGCAAGACCGACTTGCCATCTCACCGTTTTCCAACTGAATCGGACATTTCAACCAGCGTCGTATATACATCCGTATCCACTTCTCTGGAACATGCTTCTCAACTGCCCGCATCATCAGATCATGATCTATGGTATCAAAAAAAGCCTTAATATCCATATCCAGTACCCAATCATGCCGCCAACAGTTTCGACGCACTTGTGTAACCGCATCTTTGGCTCCCCTACCAGGACGGTAGCCGTAAGAACCAGGGTGAAATATCTGTTCCAGCCTTGGTTCAATGACCATCTTTACCGCCATCTGAGCTGTTCGATCAGCCACAGTTGGTATTCCTAACGAGCGAAATCCATCTCCTTTGGGTATCAGGACTTGCCTTACAGGGAGGGGATGATAGCTTCCAGAACTCATACGATTCCACAGTTTGTAAAGATTACCTCCCAAATTGCGTTTGGGTATCTCAAAAGGTTTGATCTTGGGCCGGGGATCATCCTGCACTACAGTTGTCCCCTCCGTTAACC
>PIVS01000412.1 GCA_003353855.1 Desulfobacteraceae bacterium | reverse complement strand
TTTTTATCCATCCCGGAAATTTTTAGGGGAGAGGCAATGTTTTCATAAATGGTGAAAGAAGGGTAGTTGATAAATTGCTGGTACACCATGGATATATTACGTTTTCGGACAGAAACGCCTGTTACATTTTCTCCGTTCACAATAATTTCACCTTGGTCCGGCCGGTCCAAGCCTGCCATTATACGCAAAAGAGATGTCTTCCCGGACAATGTTCTTCCAAGGAATATATTAGTGGACCCGGCTTCAAAATCGAGCGAGATGTCCTTTAAATATATTTCTTCATTAACAGTCAGGTTAATATTTTTGATTGAAATACTCATTCTGATCTCCGAGTTGACGTGAAATTTAAAAAATTCTTATGTTCGAAAAATGACATAGCATTTATTAAAATGTTCCGCAAGCGAATAAAACGAAGGTTTAACGAAGGTTTAACGAAAAACAATCAAAATTAAATTTCGTTTATCAAAATCGCCCAGGGTCAGGATTGAATTTTCTTGACAACCATCTTTTGGGCCTGTATTTAAATTAGGTTAGACAAAAAATGGAGATATCTCCCTGCTTAAACTTTCCGCCCGGGATTTTAGCTCAAAAAATACCGTGTTCGGCCCCTAGGAAAAAGCTAAGGAAGAAAAAAATGGCTAATTATACCAAGCTGACCGCCAACCTCGCAAAAAAACTAATTGCCGGGTATGACCTGGGAAAATTTAAGTCCATGTCGCCCCTGGATGGCGGCCAGGCCAACTCCAGCATGAAAATAACCACCCGTACCGGAATCTTTACCCTGTCGGTGTGTGATGAAAAAAACAAGGAAGAGATCCAATGTCTCACCCGGGTTCTCACCCATCTTGAGGCGCAAAATTTTCCCGCCACACGGCTGGTCACCACCAAAACCTGCAAACCCTTCATCCTCCATGGGGGCAAACCAGTATATATTAAAGAGTTTTTACCCGGGGAAGTCTGCCGGGATCTTTCCCCTTGGATGCTCCGCCAGGTAGGCCAGACCATGGCAAAGCTCCACGGCCTGACACCGCCCCCGGGCCTGCCCGGACAATTCCCATATGGATTGGTATCCTTTGATCAAGTGTTTGGTGTTGAACACCCCTATGCAAACTGGCTGAAAAAAAAAAAGAAATATCTGGAAACCGCCATTGACCCAGCCATGGCCATGGGCTTTATCCATGGGGATATTTTCTGGGACAATCTTTTGTTTTCCGACCGCTCACTGGTGGCCATTCTGGACTTTGAAGAGGCCTGCACCTACTATAAACTCTATGACATTGGAATGGCTGCTGTGGGGTGCTGCTCCCGGAACGGACATTTTTCCTTGGACCGGGTAAAACAGCTTGTTTTGGGATATCAGCAAACCTGTCCCTTGATTGATGCTGAAAAAAAGCAATTAAAAATATTCATGGAATATGCTGCCGCGGCAGCTTCTTTCTGGCGATTCCGCCAATACAATATCCGCTACCCCTCCCCCGGGAAAAAAGACAATTACCTTGAATTGTCTTCCCTGGCAGACCAGGTCCATGCAATGGATGAATCCCAATTTTATGATGTCTTTATGGTCTGATCCACAAAACTCCAGCATACGGACAGGTTAAAGCCTGGTTTTTGTCATTTGACGGCATATTTTTCTTTCCAATTTTGAATAATCTTTTCAAGAGATCCTTTCTTGCTGACTTTTTTTTTGCGTTGGTACATTTCATCCGAATACGGGTACAAATTAATTCATACCCTTTGCACCACTGGATATGGGCCCCGGACGGGTGGCTCTTCAATGCCGGAGCAAGCGGTGTAATTGATCTGGCAGGAGGGCTTGTGATCCACGTGTCTGCCGGTATCAGCGCCCTCGGGTTTGCCTCGGGCGCCCTGGCAGGCCTTGTGGTGATCCCCCCTGCTGCCGCAGTGGTACTGCCCGTTGGTGCATTTTTCCTGGATGACATCCGCCACCGAGGCAGCGGGCAGGACATGGACAGCTTTTGACCAGTTCCTTATACAGTTCAAAGGGATTGGTGTGACCATTTTGCTTGCAGGACTAGGAACTATCCTATTGTGCGTAGTAGTTGAAAAAACCGTTGGATTCAGGATGGGCAAAGAAGAAGAACATATCGGAATGGACCAGGCATTGCACGGGGAGAGGGAATATGATTTTTCCTAGGCAGGCGCTTTAACATTCCAATTTGAAATATCCGTTGACATTTATCCCCAGAGAACTTAAATTCACTACCGTGAAATATTTATCATAATAGTGGATTTATTTTCCAAGGAGGCTTGTGTGACAGTAATTTTAATCAATATTTTCTATATTCTGTTCCCCATTCTAATTATCTATCTGTGCACCACCTATCCGATTTTAGATAAAATCGGCATGATCCTCATCTGCTATGGGGTGGGGTTGTTCCTGGGAAATATCAATCTTTTGCCCCAGGGAGTTCTTGCATCCCAGGAAACCCTGAGTGAAGTCTGTGTGGCCCTCTCCCTTCCCCTTCTCCTTTTTTCCCTTGACCTGAAGCAATGGGTCCATTTAGCCGGAAAAACCATGTTATCAATGGTATTTGCCATCATCTCCATCATCATTGCCTCCTGCTTTGGCTTTCTTTTCATAAACGGCCTGGCAAAGGAGAGTTGGAAACTGGTGGGAATGGCAGTGGGGGTTTATACCGGGGGCACCCCCAATCTGGCCTCCATAAAAACGGCACTTGATGTGGATCCCAATCTTTTCATAACCTTCCACACCTATGATATCGTGATCACACTCTTTTGTGTTATCTTCTTTATTACCATTGCCCAACGGGTCTTCAACCGGTTTCTTCCCAAATTTGAACCCCTGGATATGGCAAAGGGGGGAGAAGATATTCTGCATTCCGAAGGGATGGATTCCTATAGTGGAATCCTAAAGCCCAAAACGCTCCTGAAACTGACCGGTGCCCTGGTTCTTTCCGCCCTGATCGTGGGGGCGGCATTGGTGATCAGTCGTTTCTTTCCCAGGGAGTATGCAACCTCGGTGACTATTCTTACCATCACCTCCCTGGGCATTGGAGCTTCCTTTATTCCGGCAATCCGAAATATTGAAAAAACATTTCAGCTGGGCATGTATATCATCATGATTTTCTGCCTGGTTGTCAGCTCCATGTCCAACTTTTCCCTTTTGACCAACCTAAACTATCCCCTTCTCTTTTATGTGGGATTCTCGGTATTTGGTTCCCTGACCATCCATGGAATCTTTTGCAAGGTCTTCAAAATCGACACCGATACATTTATTATCACCTCGGCCTCAGCCATTTGCTCACCGCCCTTTGTACCTGTGGTGGCCGCAGCTCTTGGGAACCGGACCATTATTTTATCAGGGCTGACAACGGGCATCATCGGATATGCCATTGGCAATTATCTTGGCATTACCATGGCCTATATTATTAAAGCCTTGACCTAATAATACAATCGGAGCTTTCCATACAATCTAAGGACAAAAAAAAATGATTGATCAAAAAATAGTTCTTCCGGAAAAAGGACACAGCCGGGAAACGGTTCTTGAAGCAATGAAAGCCTTTGGGAAAAATGACCCGGATTATAGAAACGGAAAAACCTGGAGCCTTGTCTATTATCTGGGAGAAGAATATTCACGGTTTCTAAATGAGGCCAGCCAGATGTATGCCTCATCCAACGGACTCAATCCCATGGCATTTCAAAGTCTGAAACGCTTTGAAACCGAAGTGGTCCGCATGACAGCAGATCTCTTGAACGGTGATGAAAAAGTGGTCGGCATCATGACCTCCGGGGGGACGGAAAGCTGCCTTTTGGCCGTTAAAACCTATAGGGACATGGCCCGGAAAAAAGGAATCAAACGCCCTGAGATGATCCTTCCGGAGTCTGCCCATGTGGCCTGGGAAAAAGGGGCTGAGTATTTCAATGTCAAAGCAATTCATGTGCCCCTGGACAAAGGATATCGCATGGATGTGGACAAGGTCAGAAAAGCCATCACCCGTCGCACCGTGATGATTTTAGGCTCTGCACCGGGGTATCCCCACGGGGTGGTGGATCCCATCGAAGAATTAGGTGCCCTTGCCCAAAAAAAAAATATCCCCCTCCATGTGGATGCCTGTGTGGGCGGATACCTCCTCCCCTTTGTTGAAAAACTTGGATATTTGGTTCCCAAATTTGATTTCAGGGTGGAGGGAGTCACATCCATATCGGCTGACACCCATAAATACGGGTATAGCGCCAAGGGGGCATCCACTATTTTGTACCGCAACATGGATATTTTGGAACACCAGATGTTTGTGTTCACAGAATGGCCCGGGGGAATTTTTGCCTCCCCCGGCCTTTTGGGCACAAGACCCGGGGGCAATATTGCGGCTGCCTGGGCTGCCATGCAGGCAATGGGAAAAAACGGATATCTGGAAAATGCCAAAAAAATCATGGACACCACCCAAGAACTCATAAAAGGGATCGAGGCAATTGAAGGGCTTGAGATTGTTGGAAAACCCGACATGAGCCTCGTTGCCTATCGTTCCTCATCAAA
>PIVS01000411.1 GCA_003353855.1 Desulfobacteraceae bacterium | reverse complement strand
ACCGGAGCCCTTGGGGTCTATGTCAGCCTGGTTCAGGCAAATAACCGTGGGGCTGACAATGACTATTTTATGGCAGAATGTGCCCGGCTCAAGGATGCCAGACCCACGGCCATGAACCTTTTTTGGGGAGTGGATCGGGTCCGGGACCGGGTCCTGAAGGAAACCTCCCTTGAGGCCAGGGTGAAGACCGCCTTGACCGAGGCCCTGGAAGTGGTGGAGGAGGAAGCTGTTAACTGCCGGAAAATTGGCGAGCACGGCCTTTCCATCATCGAAAAAATCTCCAGACAAAAAAATGGAGCCCCGGTCAACATACTCACCCATTGCAATGCAGGCTGGCTTGCCTGTGTGGAGTATGGCACGGCCACGGCCCCCATCTACACAGCCTTTGACAATAACATAGATGTCCATGTCTGGGTGGATGAGACAAGACCCCTGAACCAGGGCGCCCGCCTCACGGCGTGGGAACTGGGCAAACACGGGATCAATCACACCGTGATAACAGACAATGCCGGGGGCCATCTCATGCAGCACAAGATGGTGGATCTGGTCATTGTGGGAACAGACCGGACCACCCGGGCTGGGGATGTGGCCAACAAAATCGGGACCTATTTAAAAGCCCTGGCCGCCAGGGACAATGACCTCCCTTTTTATGTGGCCCTGCCCTCCTCCACCTTTGACTGGAGCATAACAGACGGGATAAAGGATATCCCCATTGAAGAGCGTGATCCCGATGAAATCAGGTATGTCCAGGGGCTTTTTGACGGCAGGATTCAATCGGTGCTGGTGCCGCCGGAAGCAAGCCCTGCTGCCAACCATGCCTTTGATGTAACACCCTCCCGGCTGGTGACAGGATTTATCACGGAGAGAGGCATCTGCAAGGCCACGGAAGAAGATATCATGGCCCTGTTCCCGGACAAAAAAACCAGATAAAAGAATCAGGCCCAACCATTTATTAAAAGAACACCCGCCAGCCGGAGATGGGGTGACCAGGTGTTCTTTTTTTACCTTATAACCGGTTTATGGGCCGGGTCATCCTGCTAATTGTACTCCGCCCTTATATCTTTTTTACTGATTTTCCCCACAGAAGTCTTGGGAATCTCTGCGTTTAGAATGATTTTTGAAGGGACACCGTATTTTGGAATCTGACCCTTTTCCACAAAGGTCATGCAAAAATCCTGGATATCGGTTTCCGATATTTTATCTTGGTACCCCTCCTTGACGACCACCATGGCCAAAGGGCGTTCCCCCCATTTTTCGTCATTAATGCCCACAACTGCCACCTCGCTGACTGCCGGATGCTGGCTGATGATATCTTCCAGTTCCAGAGAGGAGATCCATTCCCCGCCGGTTTTGATCACATCCTTGAGCCGGTCCGTGATTCTCAAATAGCCTTCATCATCGATAACCCCGATGTCACCGGTGTGAAGCCAGCCCTTTTCCCAAAGTTCTTCGCTTTGTTCCTCGGATTTGACATACCCCTGAGTGAGCCAGGGGGCCCGGGCCACAACTTCCCCAGGGGTCTGACCGTCATGGGCAAGGGGATTGCCCATGACATCCACAATTTCCAGCTGAACATTTGGTACGGGAAGTCCTGTTTTGCAGCGGATTTCCACCTGTTCGTCCTCCCCCCATTCCAGCATATGGGGCTTTATATTGGCCAGGGTGAGCAAGGGACATGTTTCAGACATGCCGTATCCGGTATAAAGATTGATGCCGTATCCAAGGGCTTCCCTGCAAAGGCCTTTGGAAAGGGCTGAGCCGCCGATGATCACCTTCCAGCCCTTCAGATCCAGATGCTTGATGGCCGGACTTGTTACCAGCATGTTCATGATGGTGGGCACACAATGGGAATAGGTTACTTTTTCCCCTACAATTAGCTTGAGCAGCATTTCAGGCTCGTACCGGCCCGGATAAACCTGTTTGGCCCCCAAAAGGGTCATGAGATAGGGCATGCCCCAGGCATGGACATGGAACATGGGGGTGATGGGCATGTAGACATCCGCCGAGGAGATATTGGCCTGGGAGGCATAGGCGCAAAGGCCGGCCATGGCCCCATAGGTGTGGAGTACGATCTGGCGATGGCTGAAAAACACCCCCTTGGGCAGACCGGTGGTACCGGTGGTATAAAAAGTGGTGGCCATGGTGTTTTCATCAAAATCAGGAAAATCGTATTCAGGTTTGGTGCCGGAAATCAGGGCTTCATATTCACCACTGAAGGCAAGGTCGGAGGTTGGGATTTTGCCTGTATCCGACAGCAGAATAACCTGTTTCACCGTTTCAAACCGGCTCTGCACCGACTCCAGCAGGGGTACAAAATCTTCGTTGACCAGAATCATATCATCTTCGGCATGGTTGATGGTATAGATGAGCTGGTCAGGGGTCAGCCGGATATTGATGGTGTGGAGCACCGCCCCCATCATGGGTATGGCAAAAAAGCATTCCAGATACCGATGGGAATCCCAGTCCATTACCGCCACGGTATCCCCGGGTTTTACGCCCTGTTTTTCCAACATGCCTGCCAGCTGCTTTACCCTATTGCCAAAGGTTTTATAGTCATAACGAAAACTATCTCTGTAGACAATCTCCTGGTTGGGGGAGTAAATCAAGGGGGTGTCCAAAAGCTGCTTGATGAGCAGGGGGTAATTATAGGCACTCTGGGTCGGTGTGATGAGTTTAGTTGTCATTATCGCTCCTTTATTTCCTTTGGTGATAAATTATCTATTGTTTTCCATCGTTCTTTCATGACCATTTCTTTCTCCTTTATTGAGTTTTTGATTTGCTCGGATAAAAACCTGTTTCCAATCATACTCCAGATATCCGATTTTCAGATGGATCATCTCATGGACAAAGGCCCGGTTTAAAAAATTTTCCCCTGCCACCCGGGATTGGGATGTTCAATGGCAATTATGTTTCCTGGATGATGAAAGCGTCGGCACTGGCCCTGTGCCGGGTCAGGCCGATCTCAATGGGATAGCTTGAGGAACCAAACCCCGATGCTTCAACATCTGTGATAAATGGCCGGAAATATTTTTTCATTCAGGTTCCTCTTTTTAACGCTGATACCAAAATAATAGCCCTGCAATAGTTTCATACCCTATGAAAGCAGGCAAAAAAAGTCAAGATCAGATAGCCCGCCCCAGCTTACAGGGGAGGCCCAGGCCCGGGAGGTTAAAAACAAATCAACAATATATCCATCTTAACTTGCAAAGTTTTTATCATCATCATCATACTATTTGTTCTGGAATCAGACTGTACCCAATGAGACAAGCAAGAAAGGATGTGGATATTGCAGACGATGTGGACTGGCCTGCCCTGTGGGAAGACAATATCCGGTAATGTATTTAAGGAGACAATATGTTTATCAACGGTCAGTGGATCCAAGCCAAGGATCAAAAAGAGTTTTCTGTCTCAAACCCGGCCAACGGGGAGGTCAAATACGGGGCCGACTTTCTGTTATGGTTTGCCAACTATAATGTAAACCCATGGACTGCTTCTGCAGGAGCAATATTAAGCATTAAGGATAGAACAATTCGGAAAATTGTATAAAAACTATATGAATAATACAAACCGATTAGGCGGATGGCATAGCCCGAGTAGTATTAATTAATCAATTTTTTAACAAATTTAATTTTAGTTTAGTGTCAGTACTATCCACCCGGAACCATAAAACCTAGCGGTTTTAGGTCTGGTGATACTGATAATAAAATACCCCGCAAAGGTTGCGAGGTATTTATATTATCCATCCACTATCAATGATCCCACTTGGGATAAAATTACAAATTTGTATAAAATCTAGTAGAGATTCAGATAATTTTTAATTTCCCAATCGGTTACCGATGTCCTGTAATTATCCCATTCTGTTTCTTTGTTGATGATGTATTTATCAAAAATGTGTTCACCAAGGGTTTCCTTTGAAATAGGGTTTTCAATAAACACGTCAAGGGCTTCACGAAGAGATGCAGGCATTGAAGCGATTCCGGCTTCTTCCTTCTCCATCGGTGTCATGTCAAAAATATTGATGTCGGTTGATTTTACCAGGCTCAATTTGTTTTTTACACCGTCAAGGCCTGAAGCAAGCATCATGGCAAATGCCAGGTATGGATTACAGGTTGGGTCCGGGCAGCGTACCTCAACACGGGTTCCGATACCGCGGGATGCAGGAATACGGCACAGGGCGCTTCTATTGGAAGCTGACCATGCAACATAGACGGGTGCTTCGTATCCAGGCACCATACGTTTGTAGGAGTTCACCAGAGGGTTGGTAACTGCAGAAAATCCTCTGGCATTTTTCATGATACCGGCAATATACTGATATGCAATTTCACTGAGCTGAAGGTCATCATTTTCGTCTGCAAAGGCGTTGGAACCGTCAAGGTTGAACAGAGACTGGTTGCAGTGCATTCCGGAACCGTTGATTCCAAAAATTGGTTTTGGCATAAATGTGGCATGGAGTCCATGTTTCTTTGCCATGGATTTTACAACCCACTTGAACGTCAGTGTATTGTCTGCGCAGGTCAGG
>PIVS01000410.1 GCA_003353855.1 Desulfobacteraceae bacterium | reverse complement strand
CATTCAAACTTTTCACCTCAACAGGATTGAAATATCATTTTTCTATGGTAACCAGCCATATTGCAGTTAAAATATGTCAGAAAAAAATAATTTATGCAGACTGGCCGCAAGGACACAATGGTTTTTCCCTGCGAAAGAGCTGACTTTTGTTTCTGAAACCAATGAATACCGGCGTTATCATCTACATGAAACACATGTTCAAAAAGCCATTAAACGGGCAGTTCGGAAATCAAAGATAATTAAAAGAGCCTCGGCCCATACATTCCGTCACAGCTTTGCAAGTCATCTGCTCCAGGCCAGCTATGATATAAGAACAATTCAGGAGCTTTTAGGACACAGCGATGTTCGAACAACCATGATTTATACTCATACAATCAAGTCCAGAACAATCAAGGAAACAAAGAGCCCCCTCGATCTTTAGTTTATTTGCGGACATAGCTCCGCCCCTTTACTTACATTGTCGCAGCTTAAGAAAGTTAAGTTCTTCTGTGTTATATCTATAGTTTTTCCAAAAATCAATGAGAGAAAACCCTGTGCCTGAGGGGAATGCGTTATTTTTTCCTGGATGTAAGATTTAGATAGAACAGGCAACCGGATATACTTCCTGCAATATCGGCAAGCAGGTCGCCTATTGAGGCAACTCGTGACGGTATAAAAGACTGATGGATTTCATCTGATAATCCATAGAGGCTGGCAAAGAGGGTTGCGATAATTTTTATTTTTGTAAGGGACCAGAAAGGTCTTTGTTTTATAAAGCAGCATGCCCCCCGGGCAGTTCATGGGTTTGATGGCATATTCTTCATCATCAATGACCGAGGTATACATGTTTTGCCTGTAATAACCCCAGTGCCCGCTTTGTTCCCAGAGTGTCCGGCTGAGCATGACAGGGGTTTTGGTTTCCTGATATCCGTCTGCTTTGTGTTCATCACGCCAGTACTCAAGAAGTGAAAGGATAAGTAAATGTTTTTTATATAAGAGTAAAAACCAAAGGTTAACAGCTAGGGTTGTATTTTTGGAGTCTCCCAAACCCGCCCCGGCCGGGGAGGCCTGATTTTTAATTGCGGATCTGCCACAATACTTAATATGTATTGGTCATCAATTGTCCTGGACCAGGAGGTTAGAATTTGTTTTTTCCCATGGTGAAATATTTCATTGTCAATGATCTCCACCATGTGAAGGCTCTCATTAAATCCCATTTTTATGTATTTTAAAAAGGCTTCTTTCAGGGTCCAGTGGCGGTATATCTCCCGGGCGGTCGGGGGGATATGGGCGATTTCCCGTTGGGTGAATGCGGTCTTCATAAAAAACGCATCCGGCTTTTTTCGGATTTTTTCAACATCAATTCCCATGGATGTCCCAAGGTTCAGGCTGAGGGCCGCAGCTGTATAATCCCCGCTGTGGGAGAGGGAAATCGGGATATCCGGATAATCATTGAGAAAGGGGGCGCCCTTCTCATGGTAGGAAATCCGGATATGGGAAAGGGGGGTAGGGCAGCATATTTCCCTGGCAAGGGTTTTGAGTGCAAATCTTCCGCAAACCCATTCAATCTGTTTTTTTTGCGCTTTAAATCCATTGACCGTGGTGAGTTCATTGGCTGACAGAAATGGGATCTTAAAGTCGTTGGGCTCAAAGGACAGGTTTGCCATCCTTTTATAATTGGGATCAAGTGGTGTGCACAAAACCAAATCAACGATATTGGGAATCTTGATATAACGGACGGTCATCCCGGATTGCGGGGAAAAGGTGTTTTGAGAAATATTATTTGGGGACAAAGTATTCATTTTTTATATATGCCTGATCCTGGCTTTTGGCTATTAATTTGCCGGTATCTTTATTATAAACTTTAATATTATACAAGGATGTCCTGTTGCCGCTATGTTCCTGCTTTATCCTAGGCCGGCACCGCCCCCGTTTTTGTGGATAACCCATTCCAAATATATAGGAATTATTTTTTCTTTGTATCAGAGCCCAGCAGAAAATGGGGTATAAACCGGGGATCCATATGATCTGAGGTAACGGTGCTGTATTCTCCCTCAATTTCTTCTATGAGATTGGACAATAGGGTTAGAATTGGTTCCGGCAGTTCATCTCCTTCGTTATCAAGGGCTTCTGCCAACCAGAGCGTCAGGTCCCGGGTCTTGATCCCATCAATTTTTCCCGGGGTGTCCGAGGAGAAAAGGGCTGCAAAAAAAGGTTTGAACACTTGGGGCTCAATGGGGTTTAAACTGCATTCAGATCCATTGTCCAGGTCGAGACGGTTTCTGGCCCAGAGGGTCAAAAGCAGACTCTTATAGGTTAAGACCCCATGGGTAAAGGAATTAAGATCCAGGGGGAGTTGGGAAAGTACCCGGTCCAGGTGGATGATCTGATTTAATATTGTGGCCGTTGAATTGATATCAATGAGGCTTGTAAAATGCCGGTACAATTCTCCTTCCCGGTAATTGTCATAGAACATGGGTCTGTCAAGGAGAAGCCCGCCGAGCACCCCGAGATAATCTTCTGTCAGAAAACTCAAGGGCAGGCTATTTTCCTTCATAAAACTTTTTTCATACCAGCTTCTGGCCTTGGTTTTAAGCTGGATCCCCGCCCGTGAGCCGGTTCTGAAAATATCTTCAAGAAAGTATTCTTCAATGAGATCCCGGGCTGCCTCAATTTGAGGTTCTTCCTTGAGAATAACCTCAAGGCCGAGGCTCAGGTAAGCCGTGGCCTTTTGAATGATTTTTTCGATGGATGCGGGATTTTTGATTTTAACCCTGTCCGCCGAAATAATCTTGTTGCTCAGGGCAGCAATCTCCGATTGAAGCTGGAAAATAAAATCCGGGTCGAGAAGTTCCAGGGCTTTGATAAAAAGATTATCTCCCTCAATAAATTGGGTGAACAACTGGGGCGGCAACGGACTTTCCGGATCAAAAATTTCCCGGGATTTGATTCTTGCTGGTCTTTTTCTGAGGGAGGCAAGATCAGTGGGCTGGTAAATGCCAATGGCCTCGTGGATGGGCAAAAACCCTTTTTCCGCCAGGCGCAGGTTTTTCAGCCGGAATTGCTCCTCTTCAGTTTCTGCACTCAGCACAGCAGCCGTTTCCATGAGCAGGCCGTGGAACACGGACAGGTCCATCTCAGCCAGGGATCTCAGCATTTTTTCAATGAGTTCAGGTGCTGTTTGGGCAATAACTTTATCAACCTTATCCCGGGTTTCGGTTGGGGTATCCGGGTCGATCCTGTGGGGGAACCTGAAATAAAATTTGTCATCAAGGGTAATATAATCATCAAAATCCTCTGGTATCCATTCATCATGTTCCCGGATAAAGATGGTCATATTTTTAAAAAGGAAAAATTCGAAATAGTCTGGTTTTTCTGTGATGATCCAGCGAAGCAAACGCTTGGGGTCTGCCTGGAACAACAGGTCAAAGGCCTGGGTCATGGTGTGGATATCCAGGCGGTCATCGTTCCAGACTTCAACGTCCAGTATATATTCCCATTGGGCTGAGGTGGCAATGGCAAGTATTGGTAAAAAATCCTGCCCCCCGATTTTGTGCATGAGAAAATAAAGGTCCTGGTCTGGAAAGGATTGAACCAGTGTCGCAGGGGAAGGCGCTTCAAGGATCATATCCAGCGCTTGTTCCGAGTCACTTGTCAAAATTTCCTGGCGCCGTGCGCTAAGTTTTAAGGCACGCTGTTCTAAATTGGCCAGTTGGCTGTTCGTGGTCGGGTTGCTATTATCGTTCATGGTGTTGCTCCTGGGAGTTGCAAATATTGATATAATGGTTCATGTCCGGGTCATCTCTGAAGGCTTTTTTCCGGGCATGCCGGTAGAGGTGGGTCCCCGGAAAAATCACCAGCAGGTAAAATACCGTACCCAGGGGTTTGAGCTGCATCATCAGATCGCAGCTTTCCTGGATGGTTTCATCTGTTTCCCCGGGAGATCCGTAAATAAAATAGGCTCCGGGGCATGATGCCGTAGGATCGGGTCAGGGAAAAGGCCTGTAAACAGGCCTCATTGGTGATCCTTTTATCAAGGCAGCTAGGGTTTACAAATAACACCTTCATGGGGGGAAAGTTACCAGGTGCTGACAATGAGGTCAGACAGCTTTCTTTTGGGCACATGGTGTACCTGGTTGTCATCCCGGAAGTATTTGATACTTCCGTGTTCCTTTACCTTGTCGATCACAATGGTTTCAACGGGTTTGCCAAGGGCAATGACCAGTTGGACCTCCAGGTTCTCTTCAATGTTGAGAAAATCGGTTAATTTTTTGATATTGATGGCTCCGAACATGCATCCGGCAAGGCCCTGGTCCCTGGCACCCAGAAGAATGGTCTGGGCGGCAATTCCGTGGTCGCACCCAAATTTGTCTGTCAGGCTCTTGTCCCCCATGACCACAATATATGCTGGGGGCCGTTCTTTTTTTTCCGGTCCCTTCCAGTCGGTTAAATAAGCGGCCCACCCCAGACAGGAAAAGATTTCTTCATTTTTCTGCCCATTTGTGGAGAGAATATATTTCAGGGGCTGCTTATTGCCTGCCG
>PIVS01000963.1 GCA_003353855.1 Desulfobacteraceae bacterium | reverse complement strand
TACCAGTTCAAACCGGTTTTTGTCTGTCCCCGATAGTTTCATGCTGTTGATGGTTAAAGGTAAGGAACCTTGGTTTTTTAATTGGACGGTGCCCTCTCCACTCTGTCCCAAGGGTAGCAGGGCATTTAATCCTGTAAAAGAAAAATTGGGGGGCCGTGCGGTCTTTCCCGTCAAAGGAATAACGTCCTGGTCGTGATTGATAAGGTCATAGGTATAATTAATTGCTATGGCGGCAGTATGATCCCCCACCACATCTGCCAGGTATTTTACTTTTATTTCCCGGGTGCCATTGGCAGCAATTGTGCCGCCTCCGTATCCGCTTACCAGTTCAAACCGGTTTTTGTCCGTCCCCGATAGTTTCATGCTATTGATGGTTAAAGGTAAGGAACCTTGGTTTTTTAGTTGGACAATGCCCACTCCACTCTGTCCCAAGGGTAGCAGGGCATTTAATCCTGTAAAAGAAAAATTGGGGGGATCTCGGGGGACCACTGTTGCTGTTAAATTATAGCAATAGGTTCTGGCGAGAGCCATACTTCCATTCTGAAGTGTGTACATTTTTATGGATAAGGAGTCTGTTTTTTGTCCCGGCGCTCCTGCACCGAGAACTGTCACATTGAGCGTAAAGCTTTCATCTGGTTCTACGGTATCTGAATATTGGGTGTAATAGCTCCCTCCTTTATTCAAGACAAACGCACCGGAATTAGTAGTTACAGCCATCTCATATCGCACAGCAGTTAAACCCGCGCACGTGGGGCACATATCTGTAGCAGCAGGTATGTGCCAAAATGGTATAGTTATGGTGTCAAGTTGTTTCACGTTTTCTTCAAAAGTGTAAGGGACCTCCCAGTCACAAGCCGCCCATGCCTGTGCTGTATTACCGATTGCGAAAATGAAAACTGCAACGCTCATCCACAAAAAGGTTAAGAACCTGCCTGCAGTCCATTGAAATTTGACTGAATTCTGGTTGTTCCCTGCCAGGAACCCCTGAACGGGATGTATTATCAATGCAAAAAGAATCCTTTGAAGCCCTTTGAAATGTTCCATGTCAGTTTCACCTTTGTAAGAAAAATGATTAGCTTTTAATTCAGGTACTGATTCAGCTATTGATTTAAAT
>PIVS01000962.1 GCA_003353855.1 Desulfobacteraceae bacterium | reverse complement strand
TGGATACGGCATATAGGGGTTTTCCATGTCTGTTCTCCTTTTGTTCGCTAATCTTTTTTCTCATAAGTGTTCATGGTATGACAGACCTCTCGGATGTCGATATTAACCGGACAACTCTTCACGCAGCGACCGCATCCGACGCACATGATACCCTTGTCATATTTATCAAGAAAATATTTGAGTTTATGCATGAACCGCTGACGGACACGCTGAACCTTTACGCCCCTTGGGTTGTGGCCGGTTGCATGGCGGGTAAACAAGGGAGACATGCAGGTATCCCAGTTCCGGAATCGGGAAGATTCCTTTAGCTTGGCTTCATCCTGGATGTCAAAGCACCAGCAGGTCGGGCAGACATAGGTACAGGTGCCGCAATTAATACAGGAAAAGGCAACATCGTCCCAGAAGGGAGCCTCATGGAGATCCAAAAGAACCTTTTCCTTGAGTTTATCCGTCTCAACACAAGCAACAATGTTTTTTTCTGCTTCTTTCTTAAGGATATCAAACAAGGCCTGGCTTTCTTTATCATCGGCAATGGCGTTAAATCCGCAGGCCGCAGCAAGGCTTTCTCCCTTGGGGGTGAGAACCTTTGCCAGAAACTTGTCGTCAAGGTCTGCCAAAAGGATGTCCAGACCATCTTCACAAAAGGGGCCGCAATCCACAGAAGTAGAAAAATCAAAGGGCCCGGGTTTGGTGATGGCAAGACCCACAAAGGTGGTGGCTTCATAGGCATCACACCAATAGGGATCTCGAAAATCATCTGTGTCAAAGTTCATTTTTACAAGCTGTATGGCTTTGGCATCATAGGGTCTGATACCCAAGACCGCCCTGGGCGTATAATCGTTTTTTGCCCGCTTCATGATATGGTGGTCTTCAACTGCTTCATTGAGACTGGTTGTTAAAATGGTTTCTGATTGGGGGAAAAGAACAGATTTTGCCGACATCACCGACTCTTGGGTTTCCATATCAGGCAGGACATCTGTATCAAGTTCCTTGATCAGGCAGCCGTTTTTATCTTTCACCGGGCCAAAAAGCTGATAGGTCTCGCGGGATTTATCAATCCCTTTGGTCCAGTCATTTTTATCAATTGTTATGAATTTCATTGTATGCCCTTTTTATT
>PIVS01000409.1 GCA_003353855.1 Desulfobacteraceae bacterium | reverse complement strand
TGCAATATCTGCAGCTGGTCATAAAGATCATGTTCAAACCACAAAATTACTTTTTCATACTTTCCAAAGGATTTAAGTTCATTGTCCCTTTCCATAAAGCTTTTTCTGATATCCTTTGGTCTCCCCCAGCCACGGCCTATAATAAATTGTGACCGAACTTCTGAAAGCTCTTCCAATGAAATATTTTCCGGGACAGGCCCGTCATGGAGCAGGTCTCGCCAAGGGAGAAATTCACCCGAAATATTCGCCTCTTTCATTATCCCAACGGCACTATCACCATTTGTAATATTTAGAATATTTTTCATAGACCTACCCCCCCCCCGCTTCATCCCAGGGGCGTGAATTTGTCCCAAATCTTGAAAAGAGTGTTGTCAATCGACCACATAACAGCACCACTAGGACATTTGGTTAATTTCAATCAATAAACTTCCCAATGGAACTATGTTTTAACTTGATTTCAAGGATAATACGATCATAGCGCCGCATTCGAATTATTGAACGGATAATCAGGTAAACGCCAAAAATAATTAAAATCAGATTCAGTGCACCCAAGGGAATAAGAAAATGTAACACATTGAGAACATTATAATACTTTGAGGTTGCTATCAGCAAACTCATAACCGACAGGGGCAAGGCTAAAACAGCGATACCGGTCCGCATCACAGACAGAGCTGTTCGCATTTCTGCCAGAACAAATTCCACTTCATTTATTACCATTGAATCGATCTTGTTCATATCATTGCTCAAACCTTATACCTTTTAAATAGATAGCTTATTATATTTAGTCCATAAAAACTGACTGCAAAAATCCTTTTTACATGGATTCTCAACAACGAATAATGGATACCAGAAATATATAGGGGTAACAGCATCCTTTTTAAATACCCTGGAAATATTTAATAATGCCTCACGACTGCTTATCCCACCCCCTCAACCCATGATGATCAAAATTGAGTGTTATCATTAATTGTTACCAATGGAACTATTTTATTAGCATTTTACTAAATTTATCAACAACTATAAATAAAAAAAGATTATCCTTTGAACATGTATAAGAATTCACATTGCATTCAACCCAGGAAAATTGATATTAATGGGCATGAAACATCGAAAAACATATGACTTAGCCTATTCAAGCTGTCCCAATGATACCTTTATTTTTAAGGGCATTGCCAAAAAACTGATCAGCACCAGGGGAATTAATTTTAATATTGTTCTGGAAGATGTGGAAACCCTGAACCAGAATGCTGCCAAGGGGGCCTACGACATTACCAAACTCTCCTTTGCTGCTCTGGGAAATTTTCCGGACAAATACGCCCTGCTGAGAACCGGCGCTGCCCTTGGTATAGGATGCGGCCCCCTGGTCATTTCCCTACCCAATCGATTCATGGAGGACAAAAGAAGTTCCCTGTCAGGTTCTTCCGGCAAACAGGTGATCGCTGTTCCAGGCCTTGGCACCACAGCCTATCATTTATTTAGATTTTATATGGATGACATGTTCCCGGGAATTGAGACCCGTATCATTCCCATGCCCTTTGAAAAAATCATGCCGGCTGTAATCAAAAAAAAAGCAGACTTTGGGGTGATCATCCATGAAGGGAGGTTTGTATACCAAAACATGAATCTTGAAATGAAAGCCGATCTGGGTCAGTGGTGGGAGGACAAGACATCCCTCCCCATCCCCCTGGGCTGTATTGCCGTTAAGCGGGATATGGATCCGGCCATTGCTCTGGAAATCCAGACCCTGATCCGGGAGTCCATTGACCACGCCTTTTGCCACCCCACCCTGGGGGATGATTATATCCGGGGGTATGCCCAGGAGATGGAAGAGGATGTAATCCAGCAGCATATTGGGCTGTATGTCAATGAGTTTTCAAGGGATATCGGGGCCAAAGGAACCACTGCCGTGACCACTTTTTTTAAGTATGCTGCCAGGGCAGGACTGATGGAAAAAACCTCCTTTCCCCTGTTTGCCTGTCCCAAATGACCGAAATAACCCAAACCAATGGCATTGATGCCATACACCACCCCTTTGTAAGGGAAGTTTTTGAGACCATTTCCCAATTTGGCATGATTCAAAAAAAAGATACTGTTCTGGCCGGTGTCTCAGGGGGCCCTGACTCGGTGACCCTGGTACGGGTTCTTCTGGACCTGAAAAAAAAAATGGGCCTCACCACCCTTGGCATTGCCCACTTGAACCACGGCCTTAGGGGAGAGGAGTCCCAGGGGGATGAAACCTTTGTTAAAGAGATTGCCCGCCGATTTTGCCTGCCCTTTTTCACCAAGCAGATGGATATAGGGAGTCTGGCAAAGGAAGAGCACCTCTCGGTGGAGGAAGCCGGCCGGAATGCCCGCTATACGTTTTTCACAAAAACAGCAGATAACCAGGGGTTTACAAAAATTGCTACCGGCCACAACAGGGATGACAATGCCGAACAGGTACTCATGAACCTGTTGCGGGGATCAGGCCCCAAGGGATTGACCGGGATTCCCCCGGTTCGGGAAAACCGGTTTATCCGTCCCCTGATTTTTATGCCCAAAGCCAGAATTTTAAATTTTTTAGAGGAAAAGGGGGAGCCCTTTGTGCTGGATTCTTCCAACACAGATGAATCCTATTTACGAAATAGAATCCGCCATAATCTGATCCCCCGGCTTGAGCGGGAATTTAATCCTGAAATAAAATCCAGCCTGGACCGCCTCAGCCACATCCTCCGTCAGGAAGAAGATTTTTTGACCGGCCAGGCAGCCCGGATTTTTAACCTATGTGTGGTCGAAGAAAACAAAGGACTTATAACCCTGTCAATCCCAAAACTTACCCAAAACCATCCAGCCCTGGTCAACCGGGTCCTGCGCCGGGCAATTGAGAGGCTTAAAAAAAATCTGAGGCGAATCACCCTCACCCATATCCAGGATATCCTGACCTTTATGACCAGGTCAGAATCCGGTAAAAGTATAGACCTACCGGGACAAATCCGGGTTTACAAGGATAAAAACAAGCTTAGCATTCAAAAGGAAGCCCTGCCGTTACGGGAACTGGGCAAGGCTCAAAAGCGGTTCAGGCGGGACGCAACAAAGAACATACAAGAAAAAAGCTAAAAAAAATTTTCTTGTATATTCGAATTTTATGTTTATATATATCCCAAGTTTTGTTGATTCCATCAATTAAAAAAAGAAACGCAAAAGAGAGGAAACACTTTGAATCAATTCTATAAAAATATTTCCCTGTGGCTGGTGATTGTCATGATGATGGTCATGCTATATAATATTTTCAACCAGCAGCAAACAGGACAAACAGAGGTAGGATATTCAGAATTCATGTCAATGGTGGACGCCGGCAGGATCAAGGATGTGGTGATCCAGGGACAGGATTTATATGTAACAGACAGCAGTGGCAGCAAATATAAAAGTTTTGCCCCGGATGACGTGGAACTGATCCCTGAATTGAGAAAAAACGGGGTTGATATCAAGGCCAAACCCCCGGCTGAATCCTCGTGGCTCATGTCCATTGTAGTATCCTGGCTGCCCATGATTGTCCTCATTGGTGTGTGGATCTTCTTCATGCGCCAGATGCAGGGAGGAGGCGGCGGCGGAAAAGCCATGTCCTTTGGAAAAAGCCGGGCCCGGCTCATAGATGACAAGGGAGAAAAAGTCACCTTTGCCAATGTGGAAGGCATTGATGAAGCCAAGGAAGAACTGGCCGAAGTGGTGGAGTTTTTAAAAACCCCGGACAAATTTACCCGTCTGGGCGGCCGGATTCCCAAAGGTGTTCTGTTGGTGGGAAACCCCGGCACCGGTAAAACTCTTCTTTCCCGGGCAGTTGCCGGGGAAGCAGGTGTCCCCTTTTTCACCATTTCAGGATCAGACTTTGTTGAAATGTTTGTGGGTGTCGGCGCCTCCCGGGTCAGGGATTTGTTTGCCCAGGGCAAAAAAAATGCACCCTGTATCATCTTCATTGATGAGATTGATGCAGTGGGCCGCCAGAGGGGAGCCGGCATGGGCGGCGGACATGATGAACGGGAACAGACACTGAACCAGCTTCTGGTGGAAATGGATGGGTTTGAATCCAATGAAGGGGTAATCCTCATGGCAGCCACCAACCGGGCAGATGTCCTGGATCCGGCCCTTCTCAGGCCTGGACGGTTCGACCGCCAGGTGGTTGTGGACATGCCGGACATCAGAGGCAGGGAAGGCATCCTAAGGGTTCACATGAAAAAGACCCCCCTGGCCAAGGACGTAAGTCCGACTATTCTGGCAAAGGGAACCCCGGGCTTTTCCGGTGCAGACCTTGAAAACCTGGTTAACGAGGCGGCCCTCCTGGCAGCCAAGCGGAACCATGAAAAACTGACCATGCGTGATTTTGAAGATTCCAAGGACAAGGTCTACATGGGCCTTGAAAGAAAGTCCAAGGTTATCAAGGAAGAAGAAAAAAAGACAACAGCCTACCACGAAGGAGGCCATGCCCTGGTGGCACGCTTTCTGCCCAATACCGATGCGGTCAACAAGATCACCATCATCCCCAGGGGAAGGGCCGCCGGTGTCACCTGGTTTTTGC
>PIVS01000408.1 GCA_003353855.1 Desulfobacteraceae bacterium | reverse complement strand
CCGTCGTTAATTGATGACACCGTCCCCGTCAATAAAATTTTAAAAGGAGTAAGATCTTCTTGAATTTGACATTAAAAAAAAGAGGCCGGGATATGTTATTTTCTATTGACAGGTGTCAAAATGAATGTTTATCATATCGTTGACTTATAAATACCAATTAGAAGAAGTTGATGGGCACCTTGGTGGTCATGTCGCTTATTTGAAACAAGAATATGCTAATGGGAGTTTTATTGCATCTGGGAGGAAAATTCCAAGAACAGGTGGCGTCATTCTGTCCAATGTTAAAAAAAGAAAAGATCTTGAAATTATTTTAGCAAGAGACCCTTTTTATCAATCCGGTATTGCGGAATACGAAATCACAGAGTTCGTTCCAAGTATGGTGGCTGAAGGATTTGAAAATTTACAAGAATGATAGGATATAGCATGGCGCTTGAGAGGGACTCAAGGAGAATATGATGAATGATTGGAATCCAGATTTGAATATGCAGTTCAGGTCAGAAAGAACCAAAAAGAGACGTAATCTTTCAACAGTCCGACGGCTATTGTTTTTGGCAGGAGTTTTCCTGCTGTCCCTGGGGCTTTTCACGACCACACCCATCCTGAGCCCAAACCCGGCAGCAGCGGCCGAAAAGGAAACCATCTGTCATGTCTCGCCTGGCCATCCCGGCCACTTTCGCACCCTTTCTATTCCCGGCAAGGCTGCCCGCGCGCACCTTGCCAGGCATCCGTTGGACCACGAGGGCGAGTGTTGCGAGTCAGATGCAGACTGTGACACCGGGGACGCCTGCACGATAGGCCTTTGCAACTCGGGTACCTGTGAAACTGCCGGGGCACCATGTAGCTGCAACAACGAGGCAGATGTGGCCATTGTTCAGAATCCAGACTTCCTGGATGAGGATGGCCCGCTGGAGGTCTGTGGGCAGACTTATCCCAGGCCGACTGCGGCGGAGCTTGCAGCTTGCCTGGAGGACAGGAGTGGTCTGTCGGCCGGCTGTGCGCCTTGCTACGGTGAGTTTGCCGAATGCTGGCGCGACGATTGCGGGGTTGCCTGCTCGTCCGATGATCCCGAAGCCTGCGAAGCCTGCGCGACTTCCACCAGCTGCACTGCGGAATTCGAGCTCTGTGCGGGTTTCTCTTATCCTGCGCCACCGCTACCGGCCGGCACCTACAAGAGCTTTACCTGCGGATGCTTCGGCGATGAGTGTGCCGATGGTGATGACGACTGCGTCTGCAGCTGCGAGTTTTCCTACCATTTGGGACCATGGCAGACTAAGGAGTTTCGCGGATATTGTAACAATGGGGGCTTCCTAATATTACATCCATGCATGCGAGTGGGGGGACAAGGGAAACCAACGACATGTACTACATCAAATTACTGGGAATGGGGGAATTATTGCACGAAATCGTGTACATACTGGGGCTTAAACGGTGACACAGTGTATCCCAAAGTGCAGTGCGAGAAGTTCTGATCGAGGATTGGAGACTTGCCGGCCTCGACTTGACATAATGGACGTTACCGGACGTTAAAGGGCCGCTTATGATGCTACTCATCCTTTGCGTATGATCCCTGGAACCGGCACGATAACGTCCATTGACGCAAGAGAAAAGGCACCCGCGACCGCTACTGAAGATCGCTTTTTGAATGACGAAGGAAGTCCCTTGGGTTTTATTGAACCGGCCCCGGTTCCCGGATAAGCCGGCACCGGCAAAAAAGCGCAATACGTTAAAGAGGCGATGCTTGCATTGCTTTCACACATTACAGGGTTTGTAAAGACAGTGACGTACGACAATGGCAAAGAATTTACGTTACATGAAAATATTGCTAACGAACTTGACTGTAAAACTTATTTTGCCAAACCATATCATTTTTGGGAACGAGGACAAAATGAGAATGCTAACGGCTTGTTGCGACAATATATATTTAGATCGTAATGAGCTTATTGTTCTAAATATAAGGCTTAAATTCCTATCAATAATGAAAATAATCGAACCCGGCTATTTTTTTATTGTTTGCCAGTTATCTTACGCAATAGCGCAAGGAAGTAAAAGGGAGCAATCAACTTATGAATAATATTGGTTTTTTTAATCCGGTTAAAACGGCTGCGGTATTTGATCAATTAAATATTGCCAATTATGCAAAAGCAATTCGAGAACCAATCAATGTGGTGTTTGATTCCGGAAAAAAAACGATAGGCTTTGCAAAGAATGGCGAAATTACGCTGCAACCTACTGCCGGCACTTCTTATCCTTAGCTCGGTTGTCTCCCTGCTCTCTATCCCGAATGGCTTGGTGATCGGTCATTTGGACAGACTCACGGTGTTCGTTTTGCGTACGTCGGAGGCGCCATGGCGCGCGGCATCTCTTCAACGCAAATGGTTATCAATCTGGCAAAAGCCGGTATGTTTGGCTTTTTCGGCTCTGCCGGAATGAACTTACAACGCCTTGAAAAAGAAATCTCCACTATTGGAGCGGCGCTGGATTCACAGGGACTTACCTGGGGCGCTAATCTGATTCATGATCCGGGCAATCCGTCTATGGAAGATGCAACCGTTGACCTGTACTTGAAACATTCGGTGCGCAGGGTTTCAGCAGCGGCGTTCATGAAACTCTCTTCCGCAATTGTTCATTATGCCTGTAAAGGATTGCATCGCGATGATAATGGCCGGATTTACCGCTCAAATTATGTGTTTGGAAAGATATCTCATCCAGAGGTGGCGCGACATTTTATGTCGCCGACGCCGGCAGAAATATTAAACGATCTTGTGAGTAAAGGGAAAATAAGCGCTGAAGAAGCCCGCCTGGGAGCGATGGTTTCAGTTGCCTCGGATATTATCGTTGAGTCGGATTCCGGTGGCCATACGGACAACCGTCCCCTGGGGGCTTTGTTTGCAAGTATTGTTCTACTGCGTAATGAGCTCCAGAAACAATTTGGCTATGACCCTGTGAATAACGTACGCCTTGGCGCGGCCGGCGGAATGGGAACTCCGGATGCGTTGGCAGCAGCGTTTTCTTTGGGGGCTGCATTTGTACTTCTGGGAACTGTTCATCAGGCGTGTATCGAATCAGGGTTATCCACCGGGGCTAAAGAAATGTTGGCTAGCGCTGCGATGGATGACGTGATGATGACGCCTTCGGCAGACATGTTTGAAATGGGGCCAGGGTGCAGATACTGAAAAAAGGCTCCATGATGGGGGTTCGCGGAAATCAGTTCTATGATTTATATAATCGCTATTCGTCAATAGAAGACATTCCGGCAGATATTAAAGCAAATCTTGAAAAAAATATCTTTAGAAAATCGCTGGATGCTGTTTGGCAGGATACCAGGGAATTTTTCAGTCAGGACAAGCCTGAGCAGCTTAGACGTGCGGTTGGCAATGATAAGCATAAAATGGCTTTAATATTTAGATGGTACCTCGGCAATAGCAGCAAGTGGGCTATCGATGGAATTGAGGAACGGCGAATTGATTATCAAATTTAGTGTGGCCCGGCCATCGGCTCATTCAATGCCTGGACAAAAAATACATTTCTTGAAAAACCGGAAAATCGATTAGTCTCTCAAGTCGCTCTCAACCTGCTTGAGGGAGCCGCCGGTATCACACGGGCACAGCAATTGAGAACTTTTGGTGTACCCGTTGGCACAGACTGTTTCGTCTATAATCCAACACCGCTTAAATTGGGAGGGTAAATAAAAATGAATAAACATGTGTCTAAAATAGCGATTGTGGGAACCGGGTCATTGTTTCCCGAGTCCCTCGACAGTATGGACTTCTGGCGGAATATTATCAACGCCAAAGATATGATTACGGATGTCCCTCCCAGTCACTGGCTCACTTCGGACTATTTTGATAAAGACATCAATGCCAAAGGACTCAAGACCTACAGCAAACGTGGTGCATTTATATCCGAGGTTGATTTTGATCCAATGGAATTCGGCATGCCGCCCAAAACAATGACTGCGACCGACACTGCTCAGTTACTTTCCCTGTTGGTTTGCAAGAAACTCATAACCTCTCCATGTTTTTTGGATAGTAACCACAGAACAACAAAGGAATTTGGCTAAACCGTGTATATTAACGATGTCACTTGATGTGTTCACAATACTTTGCCTAAGCGCAATCTTCAGAAGAAGTAAGACGAATTGAATCAAGTGCTTTTTTCCGATATCGTTGATATTTTGCTTTTTTGTTTGTCACGAGTTCAGCAAACTTTTCAGGCATCAGGTTGTTTTCGATAACGTACCGTCTGAAAACTTCAAAGGTTTCGATTAGATTGATTGTTTTAGGATCAAGTCTATAACCATTCTGGAGTTCTAAAGCGGCAAAGGAGGTTAGAAACCCGATGGTTTGCTTACAGAGTTTATTTTAAGGAAGTTGGAGTGCAAAGCTATGAGTTGATGGACAGAAACAGCCTATAAGGTCCCAAGAGCAGATCCGGCAAACACCTCAGTGTCGCACAGGTCATGCCTCAGAGTCTCAACCGCATGATCCCAACTTTGAAAGTGTGGACTTTGTCTATGATTTTTCTCCCCTAAAGCAGGATTTAAAGGCCCGGA
>PIVS01000407.1 GCA_003353855.1 Desulfobacteraceae bacterium | reverse complement strand
TTTGATGGTCGTTATTTTCAAATGTTACTTTTCAAATGAGTTTCAAAAAATAGAGTTTTTTTCTTCTACCATTTAATGGATAAAAATCAAATGATATCTTCAAATAATTATTAAAAAAAGCTTTTTCCTTTTATAAAAATAAGCTGTATAAAAACAGGCGTATGCAGAACACAATTTTAAATTGAAGGGGAGAAACAAATCATAAAATCGAAAATAGTTGCGGATTTACACAATCACACCACAGCCTCCGATGGGGATTTTGCACCGGAAAACCTGGTGAAGCAGGCCAAGAAGCAGGGGTTAAAGGCCCTTGGAATCACAGATCATGATACACTGAAGGGACTGTCAAAAGCCTTGAAGGCCGGTGCTGACAGCCAAATTGAGATAATCCCCGGTGTGGAGGTTTCCATTCGGTTTAAACGGCCCTATTTTACCGGAACCCTTCACCTTCTCTGCTATTTTTCACGGGAAAGGCTGGCAGATGAGGCCTTTGTCCGTAAGTTTGAATCCATTCTTTCCCAGGGCAGAGGGGAGGGGCTGGTCAGATCCCGGATTGCCAGGATTAACCGGATATTTGGCCCCCAAGGAGAGTCCCCGCTGTTGAAGCGTGAGCTGCTTTTTCAGGATATTGCCGATTATAGTGCAAATGCCACCCGGAGGCACTTTGCCCTGGCCCTGGCAGAAAAAATGGATCTTAAAGACAAGGAAACCATCAATAGTGTTATCGGTAACGACAGTCCGGCCTACCTGCCCTCGGGTATAGAACTTGACCAGGCAGCTGCCATAATCGAAGAACTTCCTGTGGCTGCGGTCCTGGCACATCCGGCAGCAGGTTCCTTTCCAGGGGAAGGGCATTATAAAGAGGTGCTTCCCCCCCTTGATGTGGTTGAAAAAATTTTGCCGGAGTTTATTAAGGCTGGTATAGTGGGGCTTGAGGTCTATTACCCGGGGCATACCCCGGAACACCGGCAGATCCTTAAAACCTGGGCAGCTGATCATACCCTTTTTGTGACAGGCGGGTCGGACTGCCATGATGCAACAGAGCGTCCCCTAGGTGCCAGCGGCATTTCAAAATCAGATTTTAAATTATTTAAGGCAGCAATTCCATGAGATGAAAAGAAAAAGAGATTGGGGCTATTGAAGAAATTATCAAACAATCCCAAGTATGCAGACTTGCAATGGGGGAATATCGTCTGTGGGGTTTTCTGTCGCCTTTTCGACAGGCTCGGTCTCGGTCGGGGCAGTTTGTGTGGGAGGCGTTGGTGAAACGGCATTTGAAATCTTGTTGGTATCCCAATCGTCTGTTGTCCTTTTCCCAGATTTAAGATAAATGATCAGGCCGCCTCCCAGTATAAGAGAAAAGGGTATTATACCTGCTAAAAAATTTAGAAAGGAGGGAAAGAATATTGTAAAAAAAAAGACTCCAAGAATAATTGCAATTAATCCGCCAATAACATTTTTCATAGGTAGGCCCCTTTAATTTTAAGGTTCGAATAAAATTGTGAAGAGTGAATTTTCGTTTTTCCCATTGTATGTATTGCTATTTGAGGAATAATGTCAAGGAATTGAATTTGGAGCGCTTAAAGATTATTATCCTTGAATAAACCGCATTGTTTTTTTACACTGCACCAGTATCCGGTCAGATGAGTCTGCCAGACAGCAAAATGGCCCTTGAGTTGATTAAAAATATTGATTTTAACCGTATATGGATGGACGTGAATGAGTCAATTGATCGATAAAATACTTTTTCAGGATCTTTTATCCTGTGATCCGGAAGATGTGACTAAAAGAACCGGTGCCCTGTACGATGAAAAAAAAGGGTGGTATCTGGTGAATATCTGGGGCAATTTTTATGATGTGATGCCTGAACAATGCAGCATTAAGCCCCGGGGCCGGGGGAGGCGTACCCACCGGGATTATTTGTATCTGTTCATGCTCCATTATTTGATGAAAGCCAAACCTATTCCTTTGTCCGGGCAGTGGGTATCTGAAAAGGATATCAATGGAGGAGAGGGCTTTTTCAGAGGCCCCCATACCCTGCCCACCCAGATCCTGGCCCGGGCATTTGGAAATGATCTGGCTGGTTTTTTAGCCGCCGGCAAAGCGCTTGGCGCAAGACCCCTTCCCATGGCAGACGCTGCCTTGGTTTTTGATATCACCCCCCGGATTCCAGTTATCGTACTCCTGTGGCTGGAAGATGAAATGTTTGAAAGCCAGGCAAAGCTGCTGTTTGACAGGACCATTGAGCAGCATTTGCCCCTGGATATTATTTATGCCCTGGCCGTGGAAGTCTGTCATGCTTTCTAAAAAATAAGATTGGAGAATACACCGGCAATTAGTTGAACTAATCCTCTGGGTTCCTGAACGTTTCAAAAGCTTGTTCAAGGACGGGCATTCTAAGGTTATATTGCTTTGCGCAATTTAATGCTGATTCCATATCCAAAAGAGACTGGAGATGTATGCCGTCGTTTTCATACTGCATCTGGATTTTTGAACGCATTTTATAGGGTGTTCTGCCTTTTTTGACCCCCCTTCCCACTTTTTGACCAAATTCCATCCAGAAACCACCAAGGTAAAGCGCCGTAAAGGTTGCAGTCCAGGGGATATTTCCCGCTTCAAAGGTCTCCTTACTGCCGCCGAGGTTAATGGCAAGGGCACAGGCCTCATCAGCAACCTGGGCCATAAGATATCCGGTTTGCCTGCTGCTTTGAATCAGCCCTGAGCTTTGGGCGTAATTTAGCCAGATTGCGTAAATTCTGGACAGTATATCAGCGGTTTGAACGCCAACGGGATCCTTGGAAATAAAGGGTGACACAAAAGGTGTATCAAATAGGTCAGTCAGCTGGTCCGTGTCCTCATCGTCTCCGGAGATTATTCCTTTTACCAGCCGGCTCTTAACCAGGTCTTCCGGATCAAAGGGACTGGTCAGTGTATATAGAGTTACATCTGTTCTGTTGGCTTCATTTACCAGGTCAACGGCAGCCAGGTAGGGGATTGTATTGGTTTCCGGTATAAATCCTTGCGTTGCGATCATTACTTTAAATGGTTGTTCCGACACACTGAGTATCTTTTTGAAATATTCTTTGAAGTCGGATGGTTTGGAAGCAATGATGACATCACTTGCTTTTCTGAAGGCGCTTGAAAAATCACTGGTTACAAAGGTATTTTTAGGCAGTCGCTGTTCAGAAAACTTGCCCTTTCCGTTGCGGTCCCGTCCCATCTGCCTGGCAATATCCACGCAGGGGTCAAAGGTCGTCAGGCTGGCATTGTTGTATTTTTTATCATCCAGTATCCGGTTGCCGATGAGGGATACAAGGGCAAATCCCCAGTTGCCGGCACCTACCACAACAATATTCTGGTCAGCAGTGGGAGAATACAGCCTTCTGTCGGCATGGGTGGCATAATAGGAAAGCGCTGCCTCATCAATGACAACAGGGTAGCCGTTTTTATCTTTTCGCCATTTTTTAATGACCTTTCTTTTGCGAAGCAGGCCAAGTCCGTCCGCAACAATATTTTTTACGCAATTTTTTAATATGAAATCTTCAAAATCGGGTTTAATGCCAAATGTCTGCAAATGGTATTCTTTCAGCAAATTCATTTCATTGGCAACCGATTCAATCATATCAATCCGGCCCTCTTTTCTTGCCTTAAGCAGCCCAAGGGCCGTGATTTGACTGGTCATTATTTTTTTTGATTTAGCAATCTTTTTTATGGCTGATAATGCCACAAATTCATCTATCTGGATTCCGCTTTTGTCCTGTTTGTGTTTTGCTTTTAATTCACTTAGAAGAAAGGGCTCCGGTACCGTAACATAGGCACGGCCATAGAGATTTTTTGCAGATTTCCATAAAAAGCTTTTTGGGTTGAAGGGTATCCTGAAAAGGGTTTTGAAAAATCCCAGTCCCCTGATCTAGCTGACAGAACTTTTTCGGGAAGACATGGGCAGATCTTCAGGGACGGCGGAAAATGACAGGGCAATGGGTTGAACAACCAAGTCTGTGTCAACGTCAATGGCACCCCTCAGAGTGATAAGCTTTTTAGGGTATCTTAAGCTTCCGTCCCTGGTCCTTGCCCCGCCTCTCCAGGCTTCAAGAAATATACCCTGCTGCTCCCCTGACATGCTGATTGCACGACAATAATTATACAGGGCCGCCATCTGGTATTTGCTTGCACCCTGGCGCAGAACTACATAGGACCCGGCCATGAGAAGCTGTGCAATGCTTTTAATGCTCATCATATTTTGTCCTGCTGCAAATACAGGCAGGCCAAGGGATAAGTGCTGCCATAAAATATCCACAAGAAATTCATCCAGATGGGAAGAGTGATTGATCAGATAAACAACGCCAAACCCTTTTTTTCGATATTCTTTCAGCTTATTTATATGGGCAAGATCTCTGCCGTCTTTGGAAGTAAAGGGCAGGTTTTTGTTTTGCTGTTCAAAAACCTGGTTAAAGATAAGAGCCAGAGAAGTTGCTGTATTTATATGTATCTGCCGGTCATACTTTATTTCAATCTCTTTTATCAGCTTTGTTATCTCATGCTTGTCTGGTTTT
>PIVS01000961.1 GCA_003353855.1 Desulfobacteraceae bacterium | reverse complement strand
ACTATTGATCTGGTTATCGTATCTGCCGAAAAAACCGATAACAGCATTGCTATAATGATTATCTAAGTCACCGACCGTAAAGCTCCCCCCCGACTTCCATGAATTCTCCTCACCAAAAACATATCGGTTTCCCTTAGTTGTGCGTAGATCCAGACGGGTAATACGTGCATCAGGATTACCAGATGTCTCTGACGTATAAACCGTTCCTCTCCAAATGAATTCATCTATATCAAGATCGTGAGTAATAGCTCTGCCTGCTTTCGACCCGGCTGAACTTTTCCCCCCAAAAAGGTAATCGACCTCGACTCCCGTTAAATATGTGCCGTTTGAATAAAAAGTAAGAGATACTATTTGATCCCCCGGAATTTCCTGTGACCAGCCGTCAATGATTTTAAACTCAGACCCAACTTTTGTGCCATATTGCGTATGGTAAGGCTGGGGGGTCAGATAATCTTTATTTATATCCGTGTCCTGGTCTGCTGCAAAAAGATAATTGGTAAATATAAAACTGAATATTACTATTACTAAAGTTAGATTTTTTTTCATTTTTCATCCTTAAATATTGTAATGTTATTGTTTAAAATGGCTGTGCTCCTGATCATGGCTTTTGCGCCCATGGCCGCTGAAACACATTTACGTTTATACCCGGTTCAATAATTCATGTCCCTCCCCTATGTGTATCATGGATAATGTCCTGATCTGCAAGCAAAGCAATATGGGTGCCAATCAAAAAATAAAATGATAACCATTAGGTTTTATTATTGAATTTTTATCATTATCTAAACAGAAAGGAATCCTGTTAGATGTGGCTACTACGCCACGCCAGGCGGCAGTTAAACATATAACCTATTGAAAACAAAATACATTGTATTGCATGCGGTCAATGCACCACACATAGGGGGCATTCCAACTCGAGTTTTTCATTTTAGTAAGGAGGGTTTTTCTGTGGATTCCGAGAATGCCCGCAGATCGACAGGCTGTTACAGAATCGAATTGGCCATAAAATTTTCCAAGTGTGAGCGCAAGGCCGCATAGTTTTATCAAAATTTTCGCATCACAGGCGCTTGGAATTTTATTGAAATTGAAAAATTTAGATATAGTGTGTCCTTTCGGCAAGCCTG
>PIVS01000406.1 GCA_003353855.1 Desulfobacteraceae bacterium | reverse complement strand
TTTCATGGATATATTGACAATTGAGGCCAGTTCAGTGTCCAGAACATATTTTTCCGCGCCGTGGAATTCATTGTTAAGGGGCTGGTTCATCGATCTTTCTCCAAAAATTAATTTTTTAATTATGTTTTACTATTCTTTAATAGCAGATTATATGAATCATCTCATATCTTTTCACAAGGATTTTATTAAAATTCCATTAATTTCAAATAATACATTACAAAATTGTAGTTTTAATTTTGCAATATCAACTTCTAAAAGATTGACACAAAGAAAACTAAATGTTAATAATATAGTTTGATTTTAAAAGCTATGATTAAATAGGAGCATACTATGATTGGTGGACTCGGAATGCCGGAATTGGTAATAATTCTTGTTATTATTCTTATTATCTTTGGGGCGGGAAAACTTCCTGAAATTGGCGCTGGCCTTGGAAAAGGAATTAAAAACTTCAAGAAAGCCACAAAAGATCCCCTGCCGAACAAGGAAGATGAACCCGAAAAAATCGATAAAGATTAATCTTCTTCCTTTCTCGCGCCGCATTTCACTTCAGCCGGATATGTTTTCCATATCCGGCTGAAGTTTTTTCCCCGCCTGGTTTTTCCCTGGCTGATCAACAAAAATCACAGCATTGCCCTAAAGCACTCTTTCCTTAATTACAAAAATGGAACATCATACCCGCTTTTAATCACATTTTTGTAATTAAAATTTAGAAATTTTAACCCGCGCCCTCCCCGTCTTCTATCTTTTGCTCCGAAAGCCGTGACAATCCAAGGCTGGCACGCCCATTGCTTACCATACAAGTTTACTATTCAAGATCATCCTGAAAGCGTTATCAGCATGGGAAGAAATTAACCATTTAGGAGAAAAGAGTTTCAAATGAACACGGAAAGACCTGAAGCAAATATCTTAATTGAAAAAAGGGCGGCATTGATCAAAAAGTTCCTTGCCGGGGAATCAATTGATTTTCTTAAAACCCTTACCTCTTTTTTGGATGAATACTTTTACACCGTGTTTGAAAAAAGCATTTCTGCCAGAAAAATGGTCGTATCAGGCAACCCCTTTGCCATCATCGCCCTGGGAGGGTATGGCAGAAAAGAGCAGTGCCTCCATTCGGATATCGATCTGTTGATCCTTTTTGATAAATCAGTCCCCCCGGAGGTGGAAGCCTTTGTCCAGGAAATATTATACCCCCTGTGGGATGCCCGGTTTGAAGTAGGATATGCGGTCCGGAATATTGATGAGTGCATTGCCATGTCCGTTGAGCGGTTTGACATTTTAACCACGGTTCTGGATGCCCGGTTTATCTGCGGTGCTTCCCTGGTCTATTCCTCCTTTATGGAAAACTTTCGATCCCAATTATCTGGAAAGCACCTGAAAAACACCCTGAACTATCTGTTTGAACATGGAGAGAAGCGGCTGGAAAATTTTGGGGACTCCACCTACCTTGTGGCCCCGGATCTCAAGTCCGGATTTGGAGGCCTGAGGGATTACCACACCCTGCTGTGGTATGCAAAAATCAAGTCCAATATCAAATCCCGGCGGGATCTGGAATACTATGGGTTTTTGTCTCATTTTGAATATGCCAGCCTTGAAGACTCCCTGGCCTACATCTGGGATATCAGAAACCGGCTCCACCACATCACGAAGCGCAAATGCGACACCCTTCATTTTGAATACCAGACCGAGATGGCAAGCCTCCTGGGTTATGAAAACAAAACACCCCAGCCCGATGTGGAACTGTTTCTTGGCGAACTCCATGGAAAAATGGAATTCCTAAAACAGCTGAACCAAATTACCTTTGAAGATATTCTTTCCAATTGTAAAATCAAAAAAAAATCCACCCCGGCCAGACCCACAAAGACAGAAGGGCTGATCATTAAAAACAGACGGCTCTACTTTGCCAACACCGTTATCATCCTCCAGAAACCAGACCTGCTTTTAAGAATATTTTTAGAAAGCGGACAGACCAAAACACCTCTTTCCGTTGAAGCCATGCGGGTTGTATCCGAATTTTGTCACATGGTGGACGGGAAAATAAAAACAGATCCCCGGTGCATTAAGATATTCAAACAAACCCTGGGACTGTCATACTGGGAATTCAACGTCCTAAACGGCATGCTTTCCACTGGAATTCTTGAAAAATTCATCCCTGAATTTTCCGCCATTGTAAACAAGATCCAATATAACCACTACCATTTGTTCCCGGTTGACAAACACTCCATCCGCTGTGTCCAGGTCATCAACAGCTTTAAAGAATTTGGCACCTCCCGGATGAATACCCTCTATGCCGGCGTGTTTAAGGAGGTCAGGAACAAAAATGTCCTGCTGGTGGCAGCCCTGCTCCATGATATCGGAAAATCAGACCCTGGCAAGGAACATTCAAAACGAGGGGTAAGAATTGCCGGGCCCATACTGGACCGGCTCGGTTTCAACCCAAGTGAAAAAGAAGATGTACTCTTTTTGATCCAACACCACCTGCTGCTGGCCAAAACCGCAACCCGCAGGGATATTTTTGATGAAGAAACCGCTGTATCCACTGCCAATACCATTGGCAAAATCCGGCTGCTGCGCATGCTTTTTTTACTCACAGTCGCCGATTCCAAGGCCACCGGCCCCAAGGCATGGAACGATTGGACCGAGAACCTGATAAAGGACCTGTTCCTTAAAACCATGGGAATTATAAAAACCGGGGAACTGGCATCAAAAAAGGCCCAGCGCCTCATTGATAAAAAGAAAACCCAGGTGCTGGCGCTGCTGAGGGAACGCTGGCGGGAAGATGAGGTCAATAAGCAGCTGGACAGCATGTCCCGGCGGTATCTTTTATATGTCCCCCCCCAAAATGTCGTCGATCATATTAACCTGTACCGGAACCTTAAAGACAGGGATTTTATCTGGCAGATTACCAGGGAAAGCGACTCGGAAATCCGGACGGTTTCCATCTGCGGCAGGGACAAACCAGGGTTTTATTCCAAAATAGCCGGAATTTTTTTCCTGAATCATATTGATATTGTTGCCTCCCAGGCCTATTCCCTTGGGGACAGCCATATCCTTGATATCTTCAAGGTCATGCCGCCAAAGGATTTAATATTTGAAAGGGAAAAATGGGAAAAGGCGGAAAAAGATCTGACCCTGGCCCTTGAAGATGATCATTTTCTGGATAACGCCCTGGGTAAAGTTACCGACACCCTTGCCGTTTCTCCAGGCACAGCCCCCCAGACAAACCAGGTAAGAATAGACAATGAAACATCAAGCTTTTTCACAATTATTGAAGTGTTAACCTACGATTTTCCGGGGCTCTTGTTTTCTGTCACCAACGCCCTGTACCGGAATGGGTTAAATGTCAATGTGGCAATGGTGGGGGGAAAAGTGGACCAGGTCATTGATATTTTTTATGTTAAAGATATCGATGGCGAGCACAAAATCGAAGCAGAGGAAAAGCTTGAGCAGATTAAAGCATCCATCTTAAACAGTCTTCCACAAATATATTCAAAGGAGATTCTAAATGAAAAAAATTGAAGCCATTATTAAACCCTTTAAATTAGACGATGTCAAAGAGGCACTCAGCGAAATCGGAATTTATGGAATGACCGTAACAGAAGTCAATGGATACGGACGCCAGAAAGGACACAAGGAAATATACAGGGGAGCCGAGTATGTGGTTGACTTTGTACCAAAAATAAAAGTGGAAATTGTGGTCAATGATGATCGGACAGAGGAAGCCGTGACCACCATCCGTGATGCTGCCAACTCCGGCAAAATCGGCGACGGTAAAATATTTGTTCTATCCGTGGAGCAGGCCATACGGGTCAGAACCGGTGAAACCGGAAACGAAGCACTTTAACTTAAAGGAAGCAAGACTCATGACACCAAAAGATGTAATTGCAATGGCAAAGGAAAACGAAGTAAAAGTCGTTGATATACGTTACATGGACTTTATCGGCACCTGGCAGCACTTTTCAGTCCCCACGGGAGAACTCAGTGAAGGAGCCTTTGAAGACGGATTCGGCTTTGACGGGTCCAGTATGCGGGCATGGCAGAATATTGACAACTCCGACATGGTCGTTGTTCCCGAGCCTGACACAGCAAAGATAGACCCCTTTTTCAAAGTTCCCACCCTGGCCATCATCGGAAACATCCATGAACCCATTACCATGGAAACCTACAGCCGGGACCCCAGGGGAATTGCCAAAAAAGCTGAAAGCTACCTGAAAAGCACGGGCATTGGCGACACCATCTATGTGGGCCCGGAACCCGAGTTTTTTATCTTCTCCAACATCCGGTATTCCTCGGAACCCAATGCCTCCTTCTTTGAAATTGACTCCCCTGAAGCCCATTGGAACACGGGAGCAGATGAAATGCCCAACACAGGATACAAGATTCGCCCTAAAAGCGGATATTTCCCCCTGCCGCCGGCGGACAAATACCAGGACATGAGAACAGAAATGATGCTCACCCTGGAAGACCTGGGCATTGCCATGGAATGCCAGCACCACGAAGTGGCCACTGCCGGCCAGTCTGAAATCGACCTTCGGTTTGATACCCTTTTAAATATGGGTGACAG
>PIVS01000405.1 GCA_003353855.1 Desulfobacteraceae bacterium | reverse complement strand
CCCCCTTGTGGCAATTGTTTAACATGATTTTTAAATGTTAAAAAAATGAAGTTTTACTAATTTTTAACTTCTATTTTGCGATCTAAAATGTTACTATGATCAATCGCAAAACCTTTATTTCTCTGTCAAAGATCAGTGGGTGAAGATACATTGCCCGGCCTCGGTCCGGTAACTTTGATGAAACGCCCGGTGCGGCCCCGCATGCCGGGTGTTGTGGGGGCTGGTGGATTAAAACCCCCGGCTACCCGATTAGCCGATTTCATGTATGTGCTTAATATGGTAACGGTTTTAGATTCAATTTTGTTTAGTTGTCAATTCGTTTTTGTTAAGGATTGATTTGTATAAGGGCGTATTTTTAACAGTGTAAAGGGCAGCGTTAAATTGTTTTAGTAATTTTTCTGCATCTGGATATTTCTTGGAAACGATTAAATGGAGACCTTGTAACCTTAATGGTTTGGAAACAGTGGTAAATTTTTGAATCTCTTGAGGGTATTGTTTTCGTATAAGATGCCATCCTACTTGCTCGTTCATTGGCATGAAATCTATACTTTTATGATAGAGGAACTTTAACATATTTTCTTCTTTTGCGAAGTATGAGACTGTTAGGTTTGCCTGTTTAAACATTTCTTCATAAAAATAGCCAATAACTCCTCCCAAACGGTATGTTTTTAAATCTTCAAGGCGATCATAAGCAAAGCCATGGGGAAATTTATCAATACGATAAAAGAGCAAATTCAGTGAAGGAATAATTGATTCCGAATAAAAAACATCTTTTTTTCTCTCCTCTGTAATACTATAAGGAAAGCCTCCAAAAACTTCACCATGTTTTACATTCATAAAACAACGCCGCCAAGGATAGAAACGATATTGTGGGCTGACGCCCATTTCTTTAAAGACTGCTGAAATTATTTCCGTAAACTGCCCATGATTTGTCATTTCTTTTGATGTGTATGGTTGCCATTCACCGGTGACTAAAGTTAATTGCAGGTCTTCGCTATGGACATTAATCGGCGAGAAGCAAATGCTTGCGATGATGCAGACAGTAATTAAGTTTTTCATTGTTATAATCCTTTCAAAAATATTATTATTGGGAGGGCTAACGTTTAAGCTCGATTGTGTGCCGGGTACGGCATACGTTCTTAAGGGTGTGCCTATGATTTCCGTATATGGAAGTCAAGGCAAGTCCCAAGCCCAGCCAGATGGAGGCGGGTCGAAGACGCGAAGCCACGGCATAGTGTTATCACAACGGGGTATCCGGTGACGCAGCTTCGGAAGACAGTGGCTTTGCTGCGCCAGAGTAACACAAAAGCACGGGGTGACGAACAGAAATCGAGTTAGGCGTGCATTTGCGGGACCAGCCTGCAACATAAGGTTAAGTCCTCTATCCATTATAGGCAATGTCCGTATACTCGGCGCTTACGTGCTGAAAGACGTGTGTTTACCCCGGGAGAAACGAGCCGTGGAAACCACGGAGGCCTCACCCCGGCAAAGGCCCGAACGGTGCCCGAACTGAATAGTACGGGTAAATGAAAACGATTATTAGGAGCATATCACTTATGGTTATAACGCAGCAGCCGCCTGAAATGACTGTAGCGTATCTGTTTAGCGAACATCTGGCAGGAGGTCCACGGTATTGATAACATGACTGTTGATCAATTGCCCGGGTATCTCAAACGCCACTGGCTTAAAATCAGGGAAGACCTGTTAATCAGTATGTGTGGTCAGGCAAAGATCCGGATTCACAAGAAGACAATTAAGCGCTTCAAGGAAAGAATCCGGGAACTAAGATCCGTAACTTGCTCAAACGTGGGATATCCCACAGGTACGCTGTAGCATGCGGGTGCGCCCGCAAGAAACATTGGCGTATGAGTAGGGTTAAATGGGTAATTATTGCTTTGCCGAATAAATATTTCCTTGATCTTGGGTTATACCTACCAGGGAATTAACCTGCCTGATCAGCCGAACCTGCGAGGTAGCGATCGGTATGCCAGGTGGTGTGGGAGGGCTCCTCAGTGATGGGGAGTCCTATCCCGATATGTTGGGTTAATTATTTCTCTTTTGTGATATGTGTTTTTCAGATAAAATTACTGCTTGTGCCGCTATTACATCCTTTCCATTATATGTGACTGATGGAGATCCATATAGGAGGTACCCCTCTTCAATCAATTCCGATATTCGTTCACAAAAACTTGAATCATCCTTTCCAGTAATAAGGCGGTATTTTAATTTTTTATCCATTTATTATTCCTTTGAAGGTACATCTGAAGGCACAACCTCGTTTTGTATACAATGCGTAAGCTATATTTTGTACCGAAATCGGATTCTTCATCAAGAATGTCTGTGGCAACGATTGTAATTGAGATTCCAACGACATCTGGATTGAATTGAAATAATTTCTCTTTGAGTTCTGCCGTCAGATTTTCTTCTACATAGCAATCAAAAACTTCAGTGCTGTGGCCAGCATTCCGTACTGCACCAGCAATATATGCGGCACCGGAAGGACACATTTGAAGACGATCAGCGGCCAATGGAAGAATGGTTCCTGAAATGATAAGGACTTTCATCTTTTACTCCTTGGGCATAACCCCCCAAATAAGCGGTATTATCCGCTTCATTTGGCTTGTTTTATAATAATCAAGTGTTGATCCCATTGCCCTCAAATTTGTAAAATCAGATCCATATCGCTATTTCATCCTCCTGAGGTCTGTGCTGCTGCCAGCCGGCCCAACCATTCTATGGCGTTTCGAATATTGCTGTCAAAAGGAAATCCGCAGTTGATCCGGATATACCTCTTGTAGTTATGGGAGTAGGAACATAAAAAACCGGGCAAAACAGTGATGCCTCGGGCCAGGGCATCCCGGTACAGGCGAAGGCCGTTCGTATTCCTGGGCAGCCGTATCCACAGGACAAATCCCCCCTGGGGCAGCCTGAAAGAGGTGCCTTTCGGGAAATATTGTTTGACCGCCCCGGCAACAGCAAGAACCTGGTTTTTTACCCGTGTCCTGAGGCCTCTGAGATGGCGGTCGTACCGGTTGTTTTCCAAAAATTCCCCGAGTATGTGCTGGGGAAGGCTTGAGGTGACCATGGATATGCTGAATTTTATCTTTTTGATCCGCTCCAGCATTTCTTGGTCGGCCACTACCCAGCCTAAACGGAATCCCGGACACAGAGTCTTTGAAAAGGATGAACAGGTTATCGTGATGTCCTGCTCATCAAAGGATTTTAAAAGACTTGGCCGCCCACTGCCATGGTACAGTTCCGAATACACATCATCTTCGATCAAGGGGATGCCCCTGTCAGCAGCCATCAGGACCAGCCTACGTTTGCTGTCATCCGGCATGAGATATCCCTGGGGGTTCTGGAAATTGGGAATTAGAAGGCAGGCCTTTACCGGGTGCTGGTCAACAATTCTTGCGAAACACTCCGGGGCGATTCCCTGGTCCGGGTGGGTCGGGATCTCCACAATGGATAGCTTCAGTTCTTTCAACACCTGCATGTAGCCGAAATAGGTGGGGGATTCCACTGCAATTGTGTCCCCTGGTTTGGTGACTGCCATAAGTGAGATTGAAACGGCCTCCATACATCCGTTGGTGACCACAATCTGATCCGGGGAAACCCGATCAACAATTCCGGTCATTCGCCCGGCAAGACTCTGTCTCAGTTTGGAATCTCCCGGGATCCGGCCATAGCAGAGAAGCTCTTGCATCTTCCGGGGAGAAATGGCCTTTGTGATCTTTGAAATGATTTTTTGGGGCAGCAGGTCTGGTGAGAGGGTGGCCTGGCCCAAAGGAACAAAAGCGGGCTGCTTGATGGCAAACCGGATTTCATCTGCATAATCGGATATATCTTTTTCAGCTGAATAAACCGGCATGGAGACGGACGGTTCCGGGTCAACTTTCAGGGGGGATCGAGTCTTGACATAATAGCCTGATTTCGGCCTGGCATCAATCAATCCCATGAATTCCAGTTCAACATATGCCCTGTAAACAGTGCTTACACTTTTATTCAAGGTTTTTCGCAGCGTGTTGATGGAGGGCAGTTTCTGCCCACTCTCATAGACACCACTTTGGATCTGGCCGGCAATCTGTTCGGCCAATTTCTGATACAAGAATTGTTTTCCAGCCGCCATAACTGTCCTCATCCTCTGTTCCCGGCCAATGGGCCCAATCTATTATTGAAATTTAATTTCATTTCTATGTCTGTTTCCGACCCTCAAATTTTTCCATACTGATAATCAGGTTTAACAATGTCTCATATACAAGGATAATAGCCATGCTGCTAAACTATTTACGATTCCTCTGCCTGATCTTTCAGGTCCGGCCTGATCTGTCCACCAAGGACCAAAGTCACCGGAAAAATATTGGAAGCGACAACGGACTCGAATCCCTTCGGATACATTTACTGAGTCTAAAACGTTGATTATTGAAATTTAACGTTTAAGCTGAGTTGCCGGGTACGGCACACGTTCTTATGGGTGAAAGTCCCAAGCCCAGCCAGATGGAGGCGAAGGGCATAGTGTTATCACAACGGGGCCCCGGTGACGGTGCTTCGGAAGACAGTGGCTCT
>PIVS01000960.1 GCA_003353855.1 Desulfobacteraceae bacterium | reverse complement strand
ATGCCAGTGGCATTCTGGTTAGATGTTACGACATCGGCAGGTTTATTGGCACAACCTGCTGCAAACATGCCGCCTTTTGAAAAGTCATTCACAATAAAGCCTTCTTCATTGTACTGAAGGTCGGCGTTGGGTTTGTCAATGGCGCAGGTGGGCTGCATACCGGTGGCAAGCACCAGCATGTCCACGGTTTGTCGGACTTTTTCACCGGTAATGGTATCTTCTGCAACCAGGTTGATGTTGCCGGATCCTGCTTCTTCACCGACTTCAGCCACTTTTCCTTTTACAAAGAAGATGTTTTCATCTTCTTTCAGTTTGGCATAGAAGTTTTCATATTTTCTGCCCGGAGTTCTAAGATCTATATAATAGATGTAAATTTTGGCTTCGGGATACTGGGCTCTTAGATATGTGGCATGTTTTAAAGAAGCCATGCAGCAGATATAGGAGCAATAGGAAAGATGATTTTCATCCCTGGAGCCTGCGCATTGTGCAAATGCGATGCTTTCAGGTGCTTTGTCATCGGAAGGACGGACAATTTTACCGGCTGTGGGGCCATTTAAGGATGCCATTCTTTCCAGCATCATGTTGGTCACAACGTTTTGGTACCTGCCGAATCCCAGGTTATCAATCTTGGTGGCGTCATAGGGCTGCCATCCTGTGTTCCATACAACTGCACCCACTTTAAGATCAATGGTTTTTTCTTCCATGTCAAAATCAACGGCATCATATTTACAGACCTCTTTAACCTTGTCCCGGTCATCGGTTCCCATGGCAGGATCCAGTACATATCTCTGGGGGAATGCCATGTTATGGGGAAGGTATGCGGCTTTTCTGCGGTCCATGCCAAAGTTGAAATCATTGGAGATTTCAGTCTCACAAACCGTGGCGCATTCGCCGCAGGCCGTGCAGTTTTCATTAACATATCTGGGAGCGGTTTTTAGCGTTACCGTGTAGTCACCGGGTTTGCCGTCCACGCTCTGGACTTCAGACATGGTAAAGACCTTGATATTTTTATTGTCCTTGAGTCGTTTATAGTTGATCTCAAGTCCGCATGTGGGCGGGCAAAGTTTGGGGAAGTAGTGTTTGAGCTGGGATACTCTTCCGCCAAGGGATGCTTCCTTTTCCAC
>PIVS01000959.1 GCA_003353855.1 Desulfobacteraceae bacterium | reverse complement strand
TCCTGGATGTGGATATCACAACTTTTATCCTTGGGGAGGATAGCGAATCAGCCCACCTCCATCTTGAAAACGGCAGATACGCAAGGCTGATAATCCATGATACCGGCCCGGGCATTGCCTCCGAAAATCTGGACAAAATATTTGATCCTTATTTTACCACCAAGGAGGTGGGAAAGGGCTCCGGCATGGGGCTTGCCGTGGTCCATGGAATTGTAAAAAATCACAGCGGCGCCATTGTTGTCAAAAGTGACCCTGGCCGGGGCACAGAGTTGCAGATACTTTTTCCCCTTACCAAGGAGACACTGGAAAAAATTGCCCGGGATTCAAACCCGTCAACCACCCTTGCCAAGGGAAGTGAAAGCATTCTTTTTGTGGATGATGAGAGGGTTGTTATCAAGACCACAAAAAGTATTTTAAACTACCTTGGATACGAGGTTGAAACGCGGTGGGATCCCAGGGAGGCCCTGGCGCTGTTTAAGGCAAGTCCCGGGGACTTTGATTTGATCATCACAGATATGACCATGCCCCGAATGACCGGGGCTGCCCTGGCTGAAGAGATGATGTCCATCCGTCCGGATATCCCTGTGATCATCTGCACAGGTCACAGTGATCTTATTGACGAAGAAAAGGCAAAAGATCTTGGGATTTCATCCTTTCTCATGAAGCCGGTTTCCATGGAAATAATGGCTGTGGCCATACGGGGGGTGCTGGATCACCAAGCTTCCATTTGAATGATGCCAAAATATGGGTGTTTGGTTCGCCTGATCAAAATTAACATATTCCATCACTGGCAGATGATCACTCCCGGGGTATCCATTTCCTGCCTACAACCGTATATACAAGAACGGAACCCAGAATTACATATCCAAACATATGGACATTTTTTGTTTTAAAAATAAAAGAAAGCGTAACGATAATGGATGCACAGATTAGAAAAAAGACTGGTTTGGGGGTATGTTTGAGGATCACTCGTCCAAAATGGGCAAAACGAATATGACTCACCATCAAGCCGACGGAGAGACTGGTTAGCCCCCATAATATACCCGGAGTTGAAATAAGAGATGCACCCAGAACGATCAATGCTCCGGCAGGACTTGGAAGTCCGTTGAATATACCCTCTGGCAGG